>JBBQAU010000061.1:0-11197 GCA_038316685.1 Sphingomonadales bacterium | reverse complement strand
CCACCGCTGCTCGCCACGGCACCAAAGCCGCCTGCAATCACGCTGATGAAGCTGCGGTTCATCGCCTTGCACATGATGTAGCTCAGGATCGCGCCCGACGATCCGACCAGCGCGCCTGTAATGATCATCGCGGTGTTGTGGAGCGTAAAGCCCATCGCAGCGGCGGCCCAGCCCGAATAGCTGTTGAGCATCGACACCACGACCGGCATGTCAGCGCCACCAATCGGGATGATGAGCAGGAAACCAATCGCAAACGACAAGGCGGTGACGGTCCAGAAAATCCACGGGCTCTGATCGGTCGTGAAATAGGCGATCAGGCCCAAAATTCCCGCCAGCACACCCAGATTGATGACGTGGCGACCCGGCAGCATGATCGGCTTGCCGCCCATATTGCCGTTGAGTTTGAGGAAGGCGATGACCGAACCTGAGAAGGTGATCGCACCAATCGCAACGCCGAGCCCCAGTTCAATCCGGCTCGCGGTCAGGATCTGGCCGTCGTCGCCCAAAATGCCAAAGGCAGCGGGGTTCAGGAACGCGGCGACACCGACGAGCACGGCGGCCATACCGACCAGCGAATGGAAGGCGGCGACCAGCTGCGGCATATCCGTCATCGCAATCCGCCGCGCGGTCACAACGCCGATCGCAGCACCAATCGCGATGGCGACAGCGATTTCTGGCAGCGATGCAATCGAGTGCGTCAACAATGTCGTGACAACCGCAATCGCCATCCCGATCATGCCATAGCGATTGCCCTCGCGACTGCTGGCGGGTGAGGAAAGGCCACGCAGCGCAAGGATGAAGCACACCCCCGCGACCAGATAGGCAAGGGAAACCCAGGGATTTACAGACGCTGCGTGTTCCATCTTATTCAATCCGTCCCCAAATTCATCATGCCAGCGCAGGTCGGCATCTCCCGTTCCCCGCGCGCGGCAATCCCCGCACGAGGCCCCGGCATGCGCCGGGGTGACGGCGTTCTAATGTTTCGCCGCCGCCCCCGGCCGCTCTTTTTTCTTATACATCGCCAGCATCCGTGCGGTGACGGCAAAGCCGCCAAAGATGTTAACGCTCGCCAGCACCACCGCCAGCAGGCCGAGATATTTCGATACGTCCGATCCTGCCGCCGCTGAGGCGACCAGCGCGCCGACGATGATCACTGACGAGATTGCGTTGGTCACCGCCATTAGCGGCGTGTGGAGCGCAGGCGTGACCGACCAGACGACATAATAGCCGACAAAACAGGCCATCACGAAAATCGACAGCGTTGATACAAAATCCATAATTTTTCCCTGTTTCAGCCGAGCAGCCGAGCGTTTACAACCGCGCCATCCTTGGTCAGCCGCACTGCGTCACCGATTTCAGCGTCAAGCACTGGCTTGCCCGCTTCCTTGTCCCAGAAGGCGGACAGGAAGTTGAAGAGATTGCGGGCGAACAGCGCGCTCGAATCGGCGGGCAGGCGCCCGGCAACATTGCGGTGGCCCACGATCTTCACGCCGTGCCGCAAGACGACCTCGCCCGCGACCGATCCCTCAACATTGCCGCCGCTCTCGACGGCTAAATCGATGATCACCGATCCGGGCCGCATCGTGGCGATCTGCGCGTCGGAAACGAGCCGGGGCGCAGGACGTCCCGGGATCAGCGCCGTCGTGATCACGATATCCTGCTTGGCAATATGGCTCGATACCAGTTCAGCTTGCGCCGCCTGATATTCGGGGCTCATTTCACCGGCGTAGCCGCCCGCTCCTTCGCCCTCGATCCCCGTCACATTCTCAACAAAGACCGGCTTGGCCCCAAGCGACATGATCTGTTCCTTGGTGGCGGAGCGCACGTCGGTTGCTGATACCTGCGCGCCAAGCCGACGTGCGGTCGCGATCGCCTGCAAGCCCGCCACGCCCACGCCCATCACAAACACGCGCGCGGCCGAAACCGTGCCGGCAGCTGTCATCATCATCGGAAAGGCGCGGCCATATTCGCCCGCCGCATCAAGCACGGCCTTATATCCGGCAAGGTTTGATTGTGATGACAAAATGTCCATCGACTGCGCGCGCGTGATGCGCGGCATGAATTCCATGGCCATCGCCTCAAATCCGGCCGCAGCATAAGCATCAACGCGCGCGCGCTCTCCAAACGGATTGAGCCCGGCAACAAGCCATGCACCCTTGGTTGCTCCAATGAGCGTCGCCGGATCCTGGCCCTGAACACCCAGAATGATGTCCGCCCCCGCCAACGTCGCTGATCGGTCACCAACACTGGCACCAGCCTCTGCAAATTGCGCATCGGCAACCGAGGCCAATTCGCCAGCGCCTGCCTCAACAGCAACGCTTGCGCCGAGCGCGATGAATTTCTTTACTGTTTCCGGCGATCCGGCGACGCGGCTCTCGCCCGACGGCTGTTCTTTCAGGATGGCAATCTTCACCTGCGCATCAACCCGCAATCAGCCAAAGGACAAAAAAGGCGAGCAGAAAGCTGGCCACAGCGCCCCATTTCATCAGCCCCATGACCTTCGCATAAGTTGCGTGCTGCCCCTTGATCTCGCCGTTACCGTCCATTTTTTCAGTCCCAAATACCGCGCTGCAAGATGACCCTTAACCGGGCCAAGCCACCACCTCAAGCCCTGCACGCTGACGCTTAACACCGCCTTTACTCCCCCTTGCTTATAGAGATGGGCAGAACGGGAAAGATGATGATAGCTCCATGACACGCAATCGCCAGCGCCTCTTGATGCTGATCGACGACGAACCGGCGCAGCGCAGGCTTGTTGCCGCGCTGGCAGCCCGTGGTGGCTGGCGTTCGATTTTTGCAAACGATGGCGAGATGGCAATTGCTATGCTCGGGACACAGGATGGGATGCAACTTGATGCAATCATCCTCGATCACTGGGCGTTTGAGGAAGGCGCGATGCCGCTCATCACTGAATTGCGGCTCCGCCGTCCATCGCTGCCAATCCTGATGCTGACCGCTAATGGATCAGTTGCCCAGGCGGTCGCGGCGATGCGCAGTGGTGCGACAGATTTCCTGGTCAAGCCGCTCGCCCCGGATCGGTTGATGTGTGCGCTGGAGGCGACGATCACCGGCAATACGGCGGGCGAGCTCCGCCCTTTAAGCGAAAAAATTCCGGCGCTGCTCGCGTTTGACGAAATTGTCGGTTCTGAACCGCTGTTCCGCGCAGCACTTGCGATTGCAGCCAAGGCTGCACGGGCGCGTGTGCCGATCTTGCTTGAGGGCGAAAGCGGCGTCGGCAAGGAAGTGGTGGCAGAAGCAATCCATGCCGCCAGCCCGCGCGCCAAAAAGACGATGGTCACGATCAACTGTGGTGCGATCCCCACCAATCTGGTCGAATCGGAACTTTTCGGCCACGAAAAGGGTGCATTCACCGGCGCATTCGAACGCAAGGTCGGCAGGTTCCAGGAGGCAGACGGGAGCACCCTGTTCCTCGACGAAATTGGCGAAATGCCGCTGGAAGCACAGGTCAAGCTGCTGCGTGTGCTGGAATCCGGTGAAATCCAGCCGATCGGTGCGCGCCACCCTCGCGAGGTCGATGTCCGCGTCATCGCAGCGACCAACAAGCGGCTGCTTAATGAGGTTGAGGCGGGCCGATTCCGCGAGGACCTTTATTATCGCCTGAATGTCGTTCAGGTGACCATTCCGCCGTTACGTGAACGCACCGGTGACATCCCGGCACTTGCCCGGCATTTGCTGGCCCGTATGGCCCAGCAGCCCGGACTGCGCCCGATTGGCATCACCGACGAGGCGCTACAACTGCTCGTTAATTACGACTGGCCCGGCAACGTCCGCCAGTTACAAAATGCCCTGTTCCGCGCCACTGTGCTGTGTGACGCCAACGCGCTGACCTGCACCGACTTTCCACAAATTGCTGCCCTGAGTGCCCGGCAAGACGCTGGTTCCGCAACATCAGCGATCCCGGCCAGCGGTGGTGTCACACTGTTTCGCCCCGACGGCAATTTACGCGCGCTTGAGGAAATCGAAGCCGACGTGATCCGTCTCGCCATCGGCCATTATCGCGGCCGCATGACCGAAGTCGCGCGGCGGCTGGGGATTGGCAGGTCAACGCTTTATCGAAAACTGGGTGAGCTCGGCATCGACAACGCTGCCTAGCCGCTCATCGCCCGACCAGCGCCTGATCCTTCAGGCCGCGCCAGACCCTGATCGCCTGCACCGTCTCAACAACATCATGCACGCGCAGCAATTGCACCCCTAATTCGGCACCTTTGAGCGCCAACGCAACGGAGCCGCCCAACCGATCGCTGACAGGGGCTTCGTTTGCGAGCGCCCCAATCATCCGTTTGCGGCTAGCACCGAGCATGATCGGGCAACCAAGCCCGTGAAACATCGCCAGCCCGTTTAACAGCGCGAGATTATCTGCAAGCCCCTTGCCAAAACCGATGCCGGGATCAACGATGATCTTTGCGCGGTCAATACCAGCCGCCACCGTCGCGGAAATCCGCGCCTCCAGCCAGTCAAACACCTCGATGAGGATATCGGCATACCCCTGGCCACCATGCGGGCCTTTGGCCGGGTCGGGCGAGTGCATCAGGATCACGGGACAGCCCGCCTTGGCGACGACCGCCGCTGCTCGATCATCCCATAGGAGCGCGGAGACATCATTGACGAGGTGCGCGCCTGCCCCCAGCGCCGCGCTCATAACCGCGGCCTTGCGCGTGTCCGCCGAGATAATTGCGCCGCCTTTGGCGAGCCGTTCAATGACCGGCGCGATCCGCCTGATCTCATCATCTTCCCAAACGAGCGCTGCCCCCGGCCGGGTCGATTCGCCGCCAACGTCAATGATGCTTGCGCCGGCCGCCGTCATATCGAACCCGGCATTGACAGCGGCGACGGGATCATCGTGCAAGGCCCCACCATCTGAAAAGCTGTCCGGCGTGACATTCAGGATGCCGACAATATTTGGCTGATCGAACCGCAAACTCCGCTCACCAAGCGTCAGCGGTGGCCGGGAGGTAGTGATGGCCGCGTGCAGACTTTTCGCCCGAGCATTCTGCCCGAGTTCGCGGTCAAAATCGGCAATCATGACCGTCCGTCGCGTGCCCGCTTCGACCACTTCATACGCGGCGAACCACAGCATGCCGCCTGCCAGCCTTGCGACCGCACCGTCATGACCGACAGGCGTGTCGACGAACAGGACCGGGCGCAGATGCATCAACGGAGTCTTTCATGTGTCCACGGGTCGCCCAGGCAACGCAGGATCAGGGCTGCGTCGCCAGCAAATAGGTCTGCCGCAAGCTATCAACCGGGGTCAGCACCCCGTCCAGCGCATAATGCCAATAGGTCCAGCCATTGCACGCCGGTGCGCCCTGCAAGACCGATCCCAATTTGTGGATCGAGCCCGTCAGTTCACCCGACATCACCGACCCATCCGCGCGGACGGTCACTGAATGACGGCGCTTGGCATCGGTAAGGACAGTGCCCGGCAGCAACATCCCCGATTCGACAATCACGCCAAAGGCAACGCGCGGGGCCGATTTGGGGCTCTGCATCGTCACAAGCGCTGATTCGTCGAGCGGGAGCGCCGCCTCAATCCGTTCAAGCGCGGCGCTGCAATAATCGATCTCACGCTCAATCCCGATCCAGCGCCGCCCGAGCCGTTTGGCGACCGCGCCTGTCGTGCCCGTCCCGAAAAACGGATCAAGCACGACATCGCCGGGTTTGGTGCAGGCAAGCAAAATCCGATACAGCAATGCTTCCGGCTTTTGCGTCGGGTGGACCTTGGTGCCGTTCCGCTTCAGCCGTTCCGGCCCGCCGCAGACCGGAAATTCCCAGTCAGAACGCATTTGCAGTTCATCGTTGAGCGTCTTCATGCTGCGGTAATTGAAGGTGTAGCGGGCCTTTTCGCCCGTTGATGCCCAGATCAGCGTTTCATGCGCGTTGGTAAAGCGCGTGCCCTTGAAATTGGGCATCGGGTTTGATTTGCGCCAGACAATGTCGTTCAGCACCCAATAACCGAGGTCCTGGATCGCGCTGCCGACCTTGAAGATATTATGATAGCTACCGATGACCCAGATGGTGCCATCATCCTTCAGGATGCGGCGCGCCTCGGTCAGCCATGCGCGGGTGAATTTGTCATAGGCGGCAAGACTGTCAAACTTGTCCCAATCATCGGTTACCGCATCAACATGGCTGCCATCGGGCCGACTCAGATCACCCCCCAGTTGCAGATTATAGGGCGGATCAGCGAAGATCATATCGACCGATTTGGGCGGCAGCGCGCGCATCGCGATGATGCAATCCTGCATGATGATCTGATCAAGCGGAAGCACCGCAGGATCAACCGCGACTCTGCCCTTCACCTTTTCCAAAACGCCCATCACATGACCCCCCCGACTAGCAACGCACCATCCGCGCGAGAAAGCGCCCAAGCGTCAAGGAAATATTGGTTAACGAAAAGATTTGTTAATTGGTTAATAAAGCGGAACATTTTGTGATTGAAACGAGATATTGAGTCGCTCGTTCGACTTTATCCCAAGTAATGGTGGTGTGACTCAAAAGACTCACCTGTTGAGATATGCCCTGGCAACCGGCGCAAAGGAGCGTCGGTGCAGCGGCGTTGGTCCCAATTGCGCAAGCGCCGTCATATGGGCTGCGGCCCCATAGCCCTTGTTCGACGCCCAGCCATAGCCCGGATAGCATCGATCTGCCTCAACCATCATCGCATCGCGCGCCACCTTGGCGATGATTGATGCCGCTGAAATGCAAGGCTCGGTCGCATCGCCGCGAATGATCGCGCGGGAGGGAAAGCGCCACTCCGGGCAGCGATTGCCATCGACCAGAACCTCGCTTGGCGCGACAGCAAGCGCGGCAACCGCGCGCTCCATCGCCAGCATCGTCGCCCGGAGGATATTGAGCCGGTCAATCTCCTCGACACTCGCAATGCCAATCCCGAAACGGCATCGCGCTTTGATCTCGGCGGACAGGCGCGCTCGTGATGTTGCCGTCAGTTTCTTGCTGTCAGCCAGCCCTGCAATACCATCCAGACACAGGATGACGGCTGCGGCGACGACAGGCCCCGCAAGCGGCCCACGTCCCGCCTCATCGACGCCCGCGATCAAGCGTCCAGCCGCCAAGGCGGAAAGCGGCGGTTCTCATCCGCCTGGTAGAGGCAGATCGCGTTACCCGCCGGATCGCGCAAGCGCGCTTCTCGCCACAGCCATTGCTGCGCGGTCGGCAGCTGGTCAAACGTAATGCCCGCCGCTTGCAAGCGCGCAACCTCCTGATCAAGGGCTTCGCATTCAAAGAAAACAGTGGGCGCCGCGGCTTGTTCGACCGACAAGGTGGCACCACCAGCGGCCTCGAAACGCGCATAATGCCCGTCCTCGGTCGCGACGATCTGGGTAAGGCCAAGCATGCGGTAAAATGCCTCCGATCCCGCAGCCATGGGCAGCGTCAGCTGATTCAGCCGCTTGCCCGGCCCCAGATCAAGCCGAACCGATTGATGCCCCATTGGCCCTTGACCTTTGCCAAAACCGGGTGCGCCATTCAACGCCAGCCTGACAAATTGACGCGCCCGGCCCACGGCATCATCGACTGGATAACCATAGCCCCGATAGGTGGCGATGGCGCTTGCCAGCGTGCAGCCGGTGCCATGCGTATTCGTGGTCACGATCCGATCGCTCGTCCAACGCGCGACTTCGCCATCTGCGTTGACGAGCCGGTCGACAATGACGTCTCCAGGGCCGTGCCCGCCTTTGATGAGCACTGATGAACCAAAAGCGGCCAGCGCCGCTTCGCCCCCCAAAGCTTCAAGCTCCGGCAGATTGGGCGTCGTCACCTCGGCGATCCGGGCAAGCCGATTGAGGGCGTTGATTGTCGCTGCATCGGCAAGCGAATCCCCGCTCGTTGCAACCATCACCGGGTCGAAGATTATCGGCGGCCACGCCCTTTCAACATCGTCACCCCGGCGAATAAGGGAATCATTTTCACCGCCGTCGGCGACCGCAGCATGGCTGGATTCCGGCCTGCGCGCGAAGGACGGCGGGGGTAACACAGATGATATCGCGGAGAAATAATCCGCCACTGCATGGGCGGTTTGCGCCGACCCAATCATCCCAATTTTAATTGCATCCACGCCAATGTCGGAGACGCAGGATATGATCTGGGCAATCACCAGATCGGTCGGCACTGGCATCACCGACTGCACCCCCAGCGTGTTTTGCGCGGTGATTGCGGTCACTGCTGTCATCGCATATCCGCCCAGCATCGTCACCGTTTTGATATCGGCCTGAATACCAGCACCGCCGCCCGAATCGGAGCCCGCGATGATCAGGATGCGCGGCGTCACGACGAAAACTTGCGCGCACTGCTCGCCGGAAATTTTTTGAGCGCAGCGCCCACCCGTGTCGGCCGGTCCATCAACTCGCCGCCGCAATTGGGGCAGTGTTCGTCGATTGCCTCCGCACATTCGGCGCAAAAGCTGCATTCGAACGAGCAGATAAACGCACCGGGCTGATCCGCCGCAAGGTCAGCGCCACAGCGTTCGCAATCAGGCCGCATCGCCAGCATCAGGCTGCTGCCCGAACTGCGTCGCAGATTCGATCGACGACCCGCTCGACCTGCCCCATATCGTCGCCTTCGGCCATGACGCGGATGACGGATTCGGTGCCGGAGGGGCGGATCAAGAGTCTCCCCCTGCCTGCAAGCTCGGACTCAGCCTCAGCGATCACGGCCTTGACGCGATCAGCCTCAAGCGGCTTCCCGCCCGTAAACCGCACATTTTTGAGCAGTTGCGGCAACGGATCAAACCGGTGGAGCAATTCGCTCGCCGGGATCCCCGAGCGCACCAGCTCTGCGAGCACCTGAAGCGCGGCAACCAGCCCGTCGCCGGTCGTGCCAAAATCAGAGAGTATGATATGACCCGACTGCTCGCCCCCGACATTATAGCCCCCGCCGCGCATCTCCTCGAGCACATAGCGATCACCAACCTTGGTGCGGACCATAGCAATGCCCAACTGCGACAAATGCCGTTCCAGCCCCAAATTTGACATCACGGTGGTGACCAAGCCAGCCTTGTTCAGCTTGCCGCTGCGCGCCCAGCCCTCAGCAATCGTCGCCATCAGTTGATCGCCATCAACAACCTGGCCTTTCTCATCGACAACAATCAGCCGGTCAGCATCACCATCAAGCGCAATGCCAAGCGCGGCACCGCTCGCCACGACGGTCTCGCAAAGCAAAAGAGGTGCCGTCGATCCAACGCCGTCATTGATGTTGCGTCCATTGGGTTCAACACCGATCGCCACCACATCGGCCCCCAATTCCCACAAGGCGGATGGGGCAACCTTATAGGCAGCGCCATTGGCACAATCGACAACAATGCGAACGCCATCCAGCCGCAAGTCAGCTGGGAAGGTCGATTTGGCAAAATGGATATAGCGTCCGCGCGCATCCTCAACCCGGCGCGCGCGCCCGATTTCTGAGGGCGGGGACAAGGGCACATTGCTCTCAATCAACCGCTCAATTGCCATCTCATCGGCGTCGGAGAGTTTGAAACCATCAGGACCAAATAATTTGATGCCATTATCCGCATAGGGATTATGGCTTGCCGAAATCATGACGCCCATGTCGGCGCGCATCGACTGGGTTAGCTTTGCCACGGCGGGAGTCGGCATTGGCCCGACCAGAACAACGTCCATCCCGACACTGGTAAACCCTGCAACCATCGCTGATTCAAGCATATAGCCCGATAGCCGCGTGTCCTTGCCGATCACAACACGGTGACGATGATCGCCGCGAAGAAAATGCGCGCCTGCGGCCATCCCGATCTGCATTGCCATCGCGGCGGTCATTGGGGACATGTTGGTTTTGCCCCGAATCCCATCGGTGCCGAAATATTTCCTTGCCATTACCGCTCGTCCCGTTCGCTATGTGCCGCGCTGATAGCGCCTGTTGGAGTGAATATCGAGTATGTCGCAAGCAACACGGATTTTGATCGCACTTCTGGGCGGATTATTGCTCGGGATCGCAATGGCCGAATGGGCGGGCGACTGGGTTGAAACGGGCCTGGCATTGAGTGAGCCGATCGGCACCGCCTGGCTCAATGGCCTGCAGATGACGATCGTGCCGTTGGTCGTATCGCTGTTGATTTTAGGGGTTGGGGCAACCGCGGATGCTGCGCGCGCGGGCCAACTTGCGACCAGGGCGATGATTGGCTTTATGATCATCCTCTGGTCTGGCGCGATCATGTCTGCCTTTGTCACACCGTTTCTTCTCACTGTCTGGCCGCTCGACCCCGGGGCTGCGGCCGCCCTGAAGGGAGCGCTGGCCGATACCCAGCCGGTCGGCGAAGTGCCCGCCTTCGGGGCGTTTCTATCGGCAATGGTGCCGAGCAACCCGGTGACGGCCGCTGCCAACAATGCCTTCCTGCCTTTGATCGTCTTCACGCTTGCCTTTGCTTTTGCCATCACGAAATTGCCGAAGGAACAGCGCGAAACATTGATGCACCTGTTCCGGGCAATTGCCGATGCGATGTTGGTGGTGATCGGATGGGTGTTGGCACTGGCACCGATCGGGGTTTTTGCGCTTGCCTATATCGTCGGTGCCAAGGCCGGGACCGCCGCCTTTGGTGCGCTGCTTCATTATGTCCTCATTATTTCGGCTGTCGGCTGTATTGTGTGGCTCGGTGCCTATTTGCTCGGCACGATTGGCGGAAAAATGTCGTTGGTGAAATTCGCCCGCGCGACGACGCCTTCACAGGCAGTCGCGATCAGCACCCAATCATCGCTCGCTTCGCTGCCCGCGATGCTGCGCGGGGCTGAACAGATTGGTGTGCCAAGCGCCAATTCGGGGATCATCCTGCCCCTTGCGGTCGCTATCTTTCGGTCGACCGGGCCGGCGATGAACCTGGCCGTCGCGATCTATGTTGCCGTTTGGTTTGGCATACCACTCACCTTTCAAAATCTGGCAGCCGGGGTGGCGGTTGCCTCGATCACCACGCTTGGCGCTATCAGCCTGCCAGGCTCGATCAGCTTCATTAGTTCTTGCGCACCGATTGCCGCTGCAATGGGTGTACCGCTTGCGCCGCTTGGGCTGTTGGTGGCGATCGAGACCTTCCCCGATATTATCCGAACGCTTGGCAATGTAACCATGGATTTGGCGATCACCCGCACGTTGTCGATCCGGGCGGGCGATGTTGGGATCAGTGACGAAGATTTGTTGATCCACGGGCAGCAAGCAT
>JBBQAU010000060.1:0-11628 GCA_038316685.1 Sphingomonadales bacterium | reverse complement strand
GCGTTGCTCAAGATGCAGACGGCACGCCGCATGCTGGTTTCAGGCGTCGCCCCCGGGGTCCGGCCAATCGATCTGGCGCGCGAATATCATGCCGCCCCGGCGATATTTGCCTGCTGTATTGATCTTGGCCATGAGGCGGTTGATACCCGTTCCAACGCCGAAGAGACAGCAGCGTGGGTCAACCGGCATCGCTATCGCTCGGTCCGGCTGGTCACGTCGGACTGGCATTTACGGCGCGCGCTGCTGGAACTTACCCATGCGCTGGGCAAGGACGTCGTCGTATTGGGCGATGGTGTGCCGGGGACGCCGAAATTCTTTCTGCTTTTGGCTGAATATGACAAGTTTCTGATACGTCAGGCAGCTTTCTGGTTGGGACTGGGTTCGTGATCGGATCGCTGCGCAACTGGGTGTTCATGATCGTTTTTTACACCGGTTCGGTTCCAATTGTGCTGGCCACGCTGATCAGCGCGCTCTTTGGGCACCGGATGCTCGTCGCCAATGTTCATGCCTGGTCGAGCTTCCACCGCTGGGCAGCGCGTTGGTGCCTGGGTATTCAGAGCCGGTATGTCGGCAGTGCCAGTGCCAAACCCACCTTTTATGCAGCAAAGCACCACGCCACGTATGAAACGCTGGAGCTTTGCCGGGAGCTTGGCAACCCCGTTTTCGTGATCAAGCGGGAGCTTAGCCTGATTCCGGTCTGGGGCTGGGCGATCCAGCAATATGGGGCAATCGTGGTGGACCGTGAGGCGTCGTCGGGCGCGCTTCGGCAAATGATGCGTGAGGCAAAGCAAATCCTTGCCGAGGGGCGCTCTGTCATCATTTTTCCGGAAGGAACGCGCGTGGCAGCGGGCGAGAAACCGCCTTTGCGTTCTGGCTTTGCCGGGCTTTACCGGGTGCTCGGGCTGGAGGTGGTGCCGATCGCGATTAACTCAGGCGATGTCTTGCCCAAGAACGGGCCGCCAAAACCGGGTGTGGTGACATTCCTGTTTGGCGAACGGATACCCGCCAAACTTCCCCGCGAGGAGATTGAGGCGCGCGTCCATACCGGCATCAATGCGCTCGATTAAAGCGCCTAGTCATGCTGGCGGCCGAAATCGGGGGCGGGATCGTCCTGGCCCTGTTCGATAATCCCCCGCCGCACTGCGCGGGTGCGGGTGAACAGATCGAACAGCTCATCGCCCTTGCCCCAGCGGATCGCGCGCTGGAGTGCGCTCAAGTCTTCCGAAAAACGCTGGAGCATATCAAGCACAGCCTCGCGGTTCGACAGGAACACATCGCGCCACATCGTCGGATCAGAGGCAGCAATGCGCGTGAAATCGCGAAAGCCGCCGGCGGAATATTTGATCACCTCTGATTGCGTGATCTCTTCAAGGTCAGACGCGGTGCCGACGATTGTATAGGCAATCAAATGCGGCAGATGGCTCGTCAGCGCGAGCACACGGTCATGATGTTCCGGCGTCATCTGTTCGACATCAGCGCCCAAACGCCGCCAGAATTCGCTCACCCGCGCAACGGCTGCGGGAATGCTGTCATCAATCGGCGTGACGATGCACCAGCGGCCCTGAAACAGCGTTGCAAAACCAGCATCCGGCCCGCTGCGTTCAGTGCCCGCCACAGGATGCGCGGGCACAATCAGCGCGCCGGGCAGCGCCTCGCTCAACACCCGCGCGACATCTGCCTTGCACGAACCGACATCGCTCACGATAGCGTCAGCGGGCAAATCCGCCGTAATCGCCCGCGCTGCTGCCGCCATTGCGCCAACGGGTACGCACAAAATAACCAGATCAGCGTCGATCACGGCCGCGCCTGCGGTGTCAGTGATGTCGTCGCACAGGTCGAGCTGATCAGCGACCGCGCGCACTTCGGCGTCGGCATCATAGCCGGTCAGCCGCACCGTCGGCATCTGCGCACGCACCGCGAGCGCAATCGAGGATCCGATCAGCCCCAGCCCGATGATCGTGACGCGCGCAAAAGGCAGCATCAGCCGCCTTGCTCAACAATGGCGCGCAAGGCAGCGGCAAGGCCGCGTGTCTCCGCTTCGGTCCCGATCGTCATCCGCAACCCGTGCGGGAGGCCCTGTCCCGGCAGCCAGCGGACGATATAACCATGCGTCATCAGCGCGTTGTAAGCGTGCTCGGCGGTTAGCTTTCCCTCAAACAGCACAAGCAGAAAGTTTGCCATCGACGGCACGGCGCGCAACCCGTGATTGCCCATCGCGGCCACTTCCTTGGCCAGCCAGTCGCGCCATCTGGCGTTGTGGTCGCGCGCAGAATTGACGAAATCATCATCGCCAAGCGCCGCCACCGCCGCCATCTGCCCGGCGGTGGTAATGTTAAAGGGCAGGCGAATCCGGTGCATCGCATCAATCATCTCAGCCGCGCCATAGCCCCAGCCAATCCGTTCCGCCGCCAGCCCGTGAATCTTCGAAAATGTGCGCGTCACTAAAACATTGGGTTCAGTCATCGCAAGCGCGAGCCCGCCATCGTCATCGTCGGCATCGATATATTCGGCATAGGCCTGATCGATCACAAGCAGCACATGACCTGGCAGTGCCGCATGCAGCCTGGCGATTTCGCCGCGCGGGGCAAAAGTGCCAGTTGGGTTATTGGGATTGGCAACGTAGATAAGGCGCGTCCGATCCGTCACACAGGCAAGGATGGCATCGACATCGGTCGCATACTCCTTGTCCGGCGCAACCACAGGTGTTGCCCCCACCCGGCGCGTCGCGATTTCATAAACTGCAAAGCCATAATGGACAAAGATCACCTCATCGCCCTGCCCTGCATAAGCGCCCGCGATGAGGTGAAGCACATCGTCTGAGCCCGAACCGTAAATAATCCGCGCTGGATCAAGCCCGTATTTGGCAGCGATTGTTTTGCAAAGCAGCGCGGCGCCGGGATCGGGGTAGAGATTGAGTGAACGCCTGCCCGCCTCAAACGCTACCCTTGCCAACGGCGAGGTGCCGAGCGGATTTTCGTTGGCGGAAAGTTTAACGAGCTTGCGCCCATCATCAGCGGTGGCGCGGCCGGGGATATAGGGCGCAATGGCCATGACCCAGGGCTTGGGGGTGGGAGCGGACATAGCAGCCGCATAGCCGCTGCCCGCGCACATTGACAAGGCAAGTGCCGCTGCCCGGGCACATTGACAAGGCAAGTGCCGCCGCCCTAGCCCCGCAAACGATGTCGCACGACGCCCGCTTTGGCCTTGGCCGTTCTGTCTGCCTGCCCGCGCCGCTCCGGCTTGATGGCGGGAGCCTCTTGTCGCCCATCGACATCGCCTATGAAACCTATGGCACGCTCGATGCAGATGGCGGCAATGCCGTGCTCGTCTGCCACGCGCTGACGGGTGATCAGCATGTCGCAAGCGACCATCCCACCACCGGAAAGCCCGGCTGGTGGACGCGGATGGTGGGGGCGGGCAAGCCGATTGATCCGGCGCATCACTTCATCATCTGCGCCAATGTGCTCGGCAGCTGCATGGGCAGTTCCGGCCCGGCGAGCATTAATCCTGCGACGCACAAACCCTGGGCGATGTCGTTTCCCGTTATCACCATCCGCGACATGGTGCGCGCGCAGGCAATGCTGCTGGATTATCTTGGCGTAGCGCGGCTGCGCGCGGTGGTCGGCGGTTCGATGGGGGGCATGCAAGCGCTCAGCTGGGCGGCAACCTTCCCCGATCGCGTCCGCGCTGCCATCGTCATCGCCGCAACCGCGCGCCATACCGCGCAAAATATCGCGTTTCATGAGGTCGGGCGGCAGGCGGTGATGGCCGATCCCAACTGGCAGGGCGGGGATTATTATGCAGCGAGCACGCCGCCCAGCGCGGGCCTTGCCGTCGCGCGGATGGCCGCGCACATCACCTATTTGTCAGAAGCCGGACTCACCGAGAAATTTGGCCGCCGATTGCAGGCGCGCCCAGACAGTCCGAATGGCGCAAAAACATTTGGCTTTGATGCCGACTTTCAGGTTGAAAGCTATTTGCGGCATCAGGGGATCAGCTTCACTGACCGGTTCGATGCCAATTCCTACCTCTATATTACGCGAGCGATGGATTATTTCGATCTCGCCGAGGAGCATGGCGGTCGGCTCGCCAATGCGTTTTGCGGGGTGCAGGCGCGCTTCTGCCTCGTCAGTTTTGATACTGACTGGCTGTATCCGACCGCCGAATCGCGCAGTATCGTCCACGCGCTCAACGCGAGCGGCGCGGCGGCAAGCTTTGTCGAGCTTTCCAGCCCCTATGGCCATGACGCCTTTCTGCTCGACAGCCCCGAGCTCAACCGCGTGGTCGATGGGTTTTTGAGGTCCGTTGCGTGACAGACTTGCGCCCCGATCTTGCGATCATCGCCGCCAATATCGCCAAGCGCAGCCGCGCGCTTGATGTCGGCTGTGGTGATGGTGCGCTGATGGCGGCGTTGCGCGACACAGCGGGTGTCGATGCGCGCGGACTGGAGATTGACGCGCGCAATGTCGCCGCCGCCGTTGCGCGCGGGCTATCCGTCGTCCAGGGCGATGCCGACCGTGATCTCGCCGATTATCCTGACGCCAGCTTTGATTACGCGATCCTGAGCCAGACATTGCAGACGACGACGCGGCCCGATGTCGTTTTGGATCATCTGCTGCGGATCGGGCGGCAGGCGTTTGTTTCCTTCCCCAATTTCGGTCATTGGCGGGTGCGCACGTCTTTGCTGTGGGGCGGGCGGATGCCGGTCACGCGGCTGTTGCCTGAACGCTGGTATGATACACCCAACATTCACCACGTCACGATCGACGATTTCCGCGCCTTTGTGAACCAACGCGGGATTACGGTTGAGGGCGCGTGGTTCCTGTCGGGCGATCAACAAACAACCTCACCGGCGGCGAACTTCCTGGCCGAACATGCGGTGTTCTTGCTTCGGCGTTGACGTCAAAACGGCACGTCATCGTCCAGATCATTTGGAAATCCACCAGTCGGCGCGCCGCCAAAGCCTGACCCGCGGCTCGCGCCGCCGCGCGCCGGGGCGGCACCGCCGCTGAAATCGTCACGACCGCCATCCCAGTCATTGCCGCCGCCGCTGCTGCTGCCGCCGCCAGCGCCCGCGCCCGCGCCAGCACCACTGCTGGGCGCACCATCAAGCATCGTCAACACGCTGTTAAAGCCCTGAAGGACAATCTCGGTCGAATAGCGGTCATTACCAGACGCATCCTGCCATTTGCGCGTCTTGAGCGCGCCCTCGATATAGACCTTTGATCCTTTGCGCAGATACCGCTCAGCGACATTGGCGAGGCCTTCGTTGAAGATCGCCACCGAATGCCATTCGGTCGATTCCTTTTTCTCGCCGCTATTCTTGTCTTTCCAGCTCTCAGACGTGGCAATCCGCAGGTTCACGACCTTGCCACCGTTCTGGAAACTCTTGGTCTCAGGATCGCGGCCCAGATTGCCGACCAGAATGACCTTGTTGACGCTTCCCGCCATAATTTATGTTCCTACAATCCGAGTGCAATCGCGGCCCAATAAGTCGCCCCTGCTGCGATGTAAGCCAGCGCGAAGAGATAGCCAACCATGAAGGCGGGCCACCGCCAGCTGTTTGTCTCCCGCCGCGTCACAGCAATCGTTGAGATACATTGCGGCGCAAAGACAAACCACATCAAAAATGCAAGCGCGGTCGGCAGGCTCCAGCGCTTCTGCAAATTTGCAGCGAGCGCCTTTTGGCCGACACCACCATCAGGATTATCGATCGCATAAACCGTGCCGAGTGCAGCGACCGCCACTTCGCGCGCCGCCATCGCCGGGATCAGCGCGAGCGCAATGTCGCGGTCAAAGCCGATTGGTTTGAGCACCACGGCCAGGCCATTGGCGATCCGGCCCGCGATTGAATAATTAATAGGCGATACCGGGCTGCCAACGGGCGGCTTGGGAAAGCTGAGCAGCAGCCACAGCGCGACGGTCGAATACAGGATGATCGTGCCCGCCCGCCGCAGAAAGATTTCCGCCCGACTCCGCAAGCCTTGCGCGACATCGCGCAGCCGGGGGAGTTGATATTTGGGCATTTCCATCATGAAGCCCGATGACGCGCCTTGTGTCACGGTCTTGCGCAGGAAAAACGCCGCCGCAAACGCGCCAACCACGCCAAAAACATAAAGCGCAAACATCACGACGCCTTGCAGGCCGATAAACGGCAGCACCGGGGTGTTGGGGATCAACGCGCTGATGATCAGCGTATAGACGGGCAGTCGCGCGGAGCACGTCATCAGCGGCGCGATCAAAATCGTCGTCAGCCGGTCCTTCTCATCCTCGATAGAGCGCGTCGCCATGATGCCCGGCACCGCACAGGCAAAGGACGACAACAGCGGGATAAAGGCGCGGCCAGACAACCCGACGCTCGCCATCACCTGGTCCATCAAAAACGCGGCGCGCACCATATAGCCGCTCGCCTCAAGCAGCAGGATAAACAGAAACAGGATCAGGATTTGCGGCAGGAACACCAGCACTGCCCCTACGCCCGCGATGACGCCGTCAACCAGCAGGGATTGCATAAAGCCATCACCAAGCTGCGCGGTGATCGCCGCGCCCAGCGCGCCAAAACCCGCGTCAATCGCATCGGCGGGGATTGTTGCCCAGCTGAACACCGCCTGGAACATCAGGAACAGGATCGTTGCGAGCAGGATCATCCCCCACAACGGATGCAGCGCGATTGAATCGAGCGCGTGCGTCCAGCGCCGCGTGGGTGTTTCCGACACCGTCGTGGCAATCGCAATGCTACGCGCGCGGCGCTGCACGGCGACAATATCTTCTGTTGCAGCGGGCTCCTCCGGCGTTTTTGCGCGCGCACCGCCGCTGATCATCGCGCCGACATGTTCTTTCAGCGCCTCAATCCCGCGCCGCCGCACCGCAACGGTGGAGACGACAGGCACGCCAAGCGCCTCGGACAGAATAGCGGGATCAAGCACCAGCCCGTCGCGCTCCGCCAGATCGACCATGTTGAGCGCCACCACCACGGGCAGGCCAAGCGCGATCAGCTGCAACGTAAAGCGCAGATGATTGTCAAGGTTGGACGCATCAACGACAACGATCAGCGCATCGGGCCGCCGTTCGCCGATTTGTGTGCCCATCAACACATTGCGCGTCACGCGTTCGTCAGGGCTGCCGGGGTCAAGACTATACGCACCGGGCAGGTCAACCAGCTCAACCGGCCTGCCATCGGGCAAGGCGAGCCGCCCTGAATGACGCTCAACCGTAACGCCGGGATAATTGCCGACCTTTTGCCGCGCACCCGTCAGCGCGTTGAACAGCGCGCTTTTGCCGGCATTGGGATTGCCGACCAGCGCGACCATGGGGGCCGCGTTCATTCAGCCCGCAAGCGGCGCGACGAGGATGGCACCTGCAACGCCGCGCCGCAGCGCCACCGTCATCCGGCCGACCCGGCACGCAATCGGCCCACCGCCCAGCCGCGCACGGTGCAGCACCTCGACATGGACGCCCTCGTCAAAACCCAGCTCACGCAGGCGCCGCGATTCAGGAACGGCCAGCCGCGCCCAATCAATCGCAGCGACAGTCGCGTGCTGCCGCAGCGGCAGTTTTTCAAGGCTGACAGGATCGGACATGAACCGGCTGTTTAGGCGTATTGCGATTGATTATCAATAACACAGATTTGCGCGCGCCACGTCAGCTCAGCTCGCCGGATAACGCAGCCGACCGATAAACCGCGACAGGCTGGGCAGGTTCTGGGTACGTTTGACTATCCCGGCCTTGGTCTTTTCAAACCGCATAATCCCCTCAATCCGGCGGGCGAGAAAGGCGCGGGTATCGGCCCAATCTTCGCTCTCATCGTCCAGAAACACCAGGATCGTCGCGGTATAGACGCCGCCCAGAATCGCGCGTTTGGTATAATGGTTGTAATCGGTCGCGGTATCGCCTGCGAGCCGCCACATCAGATCAACCGATCGCCAGCCGAGTCGGCTCGCCCGCAGCGCATTTTGTGGCAGCGCGAGCACCGCCAGCGCGCGGCGCAGCGATTCGCGATTGCCCGCGGTCGCCTCAAGCCGTGCCTCAACCAGCGCGGTGATCTTCGCGCGCACCTTCATCGCGCCGAATGTTTCGGGCGGCAGTTTGGCGACCATTTCGGCATCAATCGCGGCAAACCACGCGTCGATCATCGCAACTGGCCCATCCTTGAAGGCCAAAGCGGCGATATCGCGGTCAACACCTGCGCCATCGGCCGCCGTCTCAAGCGCAAGCGTGCTCCAGCCGTCAAACGCGGCATTGTCAGCAATCAGCGGGGCCAGCCCGGCGCGAATTTCATCTAGCGTTGCATCAGCTGGAATCTGATCAGCCACAGCCATTCTCCTTGGTCATGTTATTCCTTAGCCAGCGTGGGCGTGGGTGCAAGCGCCTGAACGGATGGGGGCGCAGATTGCGGTGGTACCAAAGGCGCCGCCGACCGCCGCACCAACACCAGCGCAACCGCCACAAATACCGCACCAATCAGATCAGCGATCCCCAGTCGCTCGTCATAAACAATCCACCCGACAATCCCCGCCACAATCGGCTGGGTGAGCAAACCAATGCCAACGATCAACGGCGATAATTTCCCCAATGCATAGATCATCGCCCCCTGGCCAACCACCTGACTTGCCAGCGCCAGCCCGATCAGCGGCCCCCAATCATCGGGCATCACGCGTTCGCCCAGCGCCAGCGCAAAGATCAGCAGCGGCGGCGAACTGGCGATTGTTGACAGCGCCAGTGCCGGGAGAGGTGCCATCGTCTCGCGCGCGCGCGCCATCAGCACGAAGAAAGCGGTGTAAAGGATGCCAGCCAGCAAACACAGCAAATCTCCGGCCAGATGGCGCGGATCAACCTGATAGGATTGCCCCATCAGCAAGCCACCACCGATCGCTGCAAGCAACAGCGCAAACCCCTGCATCCGGCTTGGCAATGCGCGCGCCGCGACAAAACCATAGATCGGGAACATCAACGTCGCAGAATTACCGAACAAGGTCGCATTGGCGAATGTGGTGCGCAAAATGCCGATATGCCAGCTCGCCAGATCAGCGGCAAAGCAGATGCCAGCCAGAATGACCGCAACCCAGATCGGCCGGCCGAGCCCCACCGGTCGCCACCCCGTCCCGAGCGCTGCGACCAGCAAAATCGGGGCGGCAAGCATGATGCGCCAGAACGCCGAGGCAACCGGCCCGGTATCAGCGGCGCGGACAAACCACGGGCCAAAGGCAAGCGCGATATTGGCGACGATCAGCGCGATAAAGGCAGCGGGCGCGGTAGCGGGTGGGAGTCGTGGGTCGGCCATCCTTCACAGGGGGAAAGAATTTTGTGGGTAACGTCAATGGTGCATCGCAGCGTCTGGTTGGCTATGGCGTGCCGACCGCCTGTGAATCGCGCGCCAATGGAGGATTTTGCCCAATGCCCAGCCTGTTTGATCCCGTAACACTCGGGGCAATCACCGCGCCGAACCGCATCCTGATGGCCCCATTGACGCGCGGTCGTTCGACCAGGGAGCACGTGCCAACCGCGATCATGGGCGATTATTACGCGCAGCGCGCCAGTGCCGGGCTCATCATTTCAGAGGCGACGGGCATCAGCCGCCAGGGCCTTGGCTGGCCGTTCGCGCCGGGTCTGTGGACCGATGAGCAGGCCGAAGCGTGGCAGCCGGTGGTTGCCGCCGTCCATGCCGCAGGCGGGCGGTTCATCGCGCAGCTTTGGCATATGGGCCGCCAGCTGCATTCCTCGGTGACGGCCGAGCAGCCGGTGTCCTCGTCGGCGACCGCAACGGCGGGGCAAGCGCATACTTACACCGGTCGTCAGGATTTTGAGACCGCCCGCCCGCTGACGCTCGAAGAGATTCCAGGAGTAATCGATGATTATGCCCGCGCCACGCGCAACGCGCTGGCGGCGGGGTTTGATGGCGTCCAGATTCATAGTGCCAATGGCTATCTGATCGATCAGTTCCTGCGCGACAACGCCAATTTCCGCGATGATGTTTACGGCGGCAGCATCGACAATCGCACCCGCCTGCTCCGCGAAATCACTGAACGGGTGGCAAGCGTGGCAGGGGCTGATCGCACCTCGGTCCGGCTCTCCCCCAATGGCGAATCGCAGGGCGTCGATGACAGCAACCCCGAAGCGTTGTTTGGTGCTGCGGCCAAAGTGCTGAGCGACATCGGTATCGGTTTCCTCGAACTGCGCGAGCCCGGCCCCGACGGCAGTTTTGGCCGCAGCGACGTCCCGCGGCTGTCGCCACTGATCCGTGACGTGTTCAAAGGGCCACTCGTGGTCAATTCGGATTATGTCACCGCAGACGACGCGCAAGCCGTCATCGATTCAGGCGTGGCGGATGCGGTGAGTTTTGGCCGCTGCTTCCTCGCCAATCCCGATCTGCCCGAGCGTTTGCGCACAGGGGCGCCGCTCAATCAGGGCAATTGGAAGACCTGGTATAGCCAGGGCGCAGAAGGCTATACCGATTATCCAGCGCTTGAACCGGTCGCCGCTGCATAAGCGAAACGCCGCATCCGCGCCCCAAATCGATCAGCCAAGCGGCACAAAGCGCAGTGGCAGGCCATCCTTGGGGCGCGGGATCGGCCAGGGCTGCCAGACTGCGCCGCTGTTCGGCTCAAGCTCGATCCGGTAGCGCCGCAGCAGCTGCACGATCAGAATGCGCGTCTGCATCGTCGCAAAATGCAGGCCCAGGCACATATGCGCGCCCCCGCCAAACGGCACCCAGGCATATTTATGCCGCCCGCGCGAAGCTTCCGGCGAAAAGCGCATCGGATCGAATTTTTCAGGCGAGGGCCAATATTCGGGCATGACATGCGTGTGCCCCACCGAGATGTTGACGCTGGCGCCTGCCGGAATGTGATAACCGCCAAAATCAAATGCCTTCAGCGCGCGGCGCGGCAGCGACGGCACCGGCGGGATCATCCGTAACGCCTCCTTGAACGCATAATCGGTCAGCTCGAGCTTATCGAGCTGGCCATATGCAAGCCCGTCGTCATCATTCAGCCCAAGGCCATCAATTTCGGCGCGGATTTTCTCCTGCCATTCGGGGTTGCGCCCCAGCAGCATGACCAGACTGGTCGCCGATGAGGTGATCGTGTCGTGCGCTGCCATCATCAGGAAGTTCATGTGATCGGCAATCGCGTCATCCGACAGCGGCTGGCCATCCTCATCGGTCGCGCGGCAGAATTGCGAGAAAAAATCCTGACCCTTGCCTGTCCGCCGCCCGGGGATTTCGCGCTTGAACATCTCGATCAGATAGGCGCGCGCCTTCACGCCTTTGCGCATCATCGTGCCGGGCAGCGGAATCCGCACCGGCGTGACGGACGCCTGCACTTCATCGACAAACGCCTGGTTGATCCGGGTCGCTTCCGGCCCCAGCTCAACGCCCAGGAAACTCTCCGCTGCCAGATCAAGCGTCAGCGCCTTGATCGCATCGTAGAATTTGATTGGCTTGTTGCCCCAGGTCGCGACCTGCCGGGCGATGCCGGTGTTCAGCGCCTCGGCATAATGGCGCATTGGTTCAGGCTTGAACGCAACCGCCATCACGCGGCGATCGGCGCGGTGCTTGTCAAAATCCATCAGCATCAGGCCGCGCGGAAAAAGCAGATTGAGCAGCGGACCCCAGCCTTGTTCGGATGAAAA
>JBBQAU010000059.1:0-11700 GCA_038316685.1 Sphingomonadales bacterium | reverse complement strand
AACGGCAACGTCGCATTGTTGAGCGCAAACGCGGAAGTGCGCGGCACCGCGCCGGGCATGTTCGCCACGCAATAATGGATGATGCCGTCAACCTCGAACACGGGATCATCATGCGTTGTCGCGTGCGATGTCTCAAAACAGCCACCCTGATCGATGGCGATATCAACAAGGACGGTGCCGCGTTTCATCGTTTTGAGCATTTCGCGTGTCACAAGCTTCGGGGCGGCGGCCCCTGGCACCAACACCGCACCAATCACCAGATGCGCCTCCCGCACGGCATCGGCGATGACAGCAGAGCTTGCATAGGCGGTTTTTATCTGGCTTGAAAAGAACATGTCGAGTTCGGCAAGGCGCGCGTTGTTGATGTCATAAATCGTCACATCCGCGCGCATCCCGACCGCCATTTGTGCCGCATTGACGCCGGATACGCCGCCACCCAGAATCGCGACCCTGGCAGGGGGAACGCCGGGGACGCCGCCGAGCAGAATGCCGCGCCCGCCCTGTTCCTTTTCCAGATAATGCGCGCCGACCTGCACCGACATGCGCCCGGCGACTTCGGACATCGGCTTGAGCAAGGGAAGCGAACCATCGCGCGCGGTGACGGTTTCATAGGCGATGCAGGTCGCGCCCGACGCCATCAGGCCAAGCGCCTGCGGTTTGTCTGCGGCGAGATGGAGATAGGTGAACAGCAGATGATGCGGCCCGAGCAGCGCGATTTCGCTGGGTTGCGGCTCCTTGACCTTGACGATCATGTCCGACCCGGCAAACACGGCCGCTGCATCCGCAACGATTGCCGCGCCCGCCGCGATATAGGCGGCATCCTCAAGGTCGATCCCCATGCCCGCGCCAGTTTCAACGATGACATCATGGCCGGCGCGGGTCAGTTCTGCCACCGACGCCGGGGTCAGGCCGACACGATATTCATGATTTTTGATTTCCCGGGGGACACCGACTCGCATGATGTAACTCCAATGACTGGTGATGGCGCGCGCTATAGCGTGGGCAATCGGGATTGTCCCGTTGCAGGCCCCCGGCGCGCATGCTAGTGCCGCCCGCTTGCGTAATTGGGCGGTATCATGTCATTGAAATGACCGATTTGAACACTTCCCTCATGTCGATAGATCCGCAGTGACGGCAACCCCTGTAGCGGATGGCGGCACGCCCCCGACGATTAAGCCTCCAGCTTCGGGCCATTTCGGTGACGGGCATCCTGACGGACTGATCAAAATGTCAGTCGGTGCGATCGGCGTCGTCTTTGGCGATATCGGCACCAGCCCGTTATATGCCTTTCGCGAGACGTTTGGCGGCCACCATCCGCTGGCGGTTGATGCACTGCATATCATGGGCGTGGTCAGCCTGATGTTCTGGTCAATGATGGTGGTCGTGACGCTGAAATATGTGTCGATCATCATGCGCGCCGATAACAAGGGTGAGGGCGGCAGCCTCGCGCTGCTGGCGCTGATTTCAAGCCGTGCCGGCAACAAGCGCTGGACACAGGGGATCGTGCTGCTCGGCGTATTTGCGACCGCGCTGTTTTACGGCGACAGCATGATCACGCCCGCCGTCTCAGTGCTCAGCGCGGTCGAGGGGCTGGCCATTGCAGCACCGGGATTTTCGGATTGGATTTTGCCGATTTCGGTGGGCATCATCATCATGCTGTTTTCAATCCAGCAAAGCGGGACAGCAAGGGTTGGTTTGTTTTTTGGGCCGGTGATGCTGGTCTATTTCGCGGTGATCGCGACGCTTGGCGTGATCAGCATCGTTCAAACGCCGGCGATTCTGTGGTCGCTATCGCCGCAATATGCGGTGCTTTTCTTCATCGTTGATCCGTTGAGCGCGTTCCTGGCTTTGGGTTCGGTGGTGCTGGCGGTTACAGGGGCCGAGGCGCTGTATGCGGATATGGGCCATTTTGGGCGAAATCCGATCCGTATTTCCTGGTTGGCGTTTGTCCTTCCGGCGCTGACACTGAATTACATGGGGCAGGGTGCGCTGCTGTTCCGCGATGGTCAGGCGGCGCTCGTCAGCCCCTTCTACCTGCTGGCACCGGAGATGTTGCGGTTGCCGCTTGTCGTGCTGGCGACGATGGCGGCAATCATCGCGAGTCAGGCGGTCATATCGGGCGCTTTTTCGGTTACGCAACAGGCGATTCAGCTTGGCTTTGTGCCGCGTTTGCGGATCGAGCACACCAGTGCGGCGGCGGCGGGGCAGATCTACATTCCGGTCGTCAACTGGGCGCTGCTGACAATGGTGATCCTGCTGGTGCTGTCTTTCCGAACGTCATCGAACCTGACGTCGGCTTACGGCATTGCGGTGACCGGTGCGATGTTGATCGATACGTGTTTGCTGACGGTGGTGCTGTTCCGCCTTTGGAAATGGCCGACCTATCTGGCGATACCGGTGCTCGCGCTGTTCTTCATCGTTGATGGTGCGTATTTCGCCGCGAACATGACCAAGATTCCTGATGGTGGCTGGTTCCCGCTGGTGGTGGGGCTGATCGTGTTTACGTTTTTGACAACCTGGTCAAAGGGCCGTCAGCTGATGCTCGCCCGCATGCGCGAGACGGCGTTACCGATTGATATCTTTATCCGTTCCGCCGAAAATTCGGCGACGCGCGTGCCGGGAACGGCGGTCTTCATGACGTCAAGCTCGGTCGGTGTGCCGCATGCGCTGCTCCACAATCTGAAACACAACAAGGTGCTGCATGAGCGCGTTATCCTGTTGACGGTGAAGATTGTCGATGAACCCTATTGGCCCGACGATGAACGCTGCCAGATTGAGGATCTGGGGCAGGGGTTCCACCGGATGATCCTGAGATATGGATTCATTGAGGAGCCCGATGTACCGTTGGCGCTCTCGCATGTTCACCGTTGCGGCGCTGATTTCCGGATGATGGACACCAGCTTCTTCCTTGCACGGCAGACGTTGCTGCCCTCTGCCCGGCCCGGCATGATGATCTGGCGTGAAAAGCTGTTCGCGTGGATGTTGCGCAACGCCGAAAGCGCGATGGAGTTTTTTCGGTTGCCAACGAATCGCGTTATTGAACTGGGTAGTCAGGTCGAGATTTGAGCGGTTCAGTGCTTGCCGCCGACCCGGCTCCGATCATCGTTACGGCGCTGTTCGGGGACGCTGATTTCGCCTTTTTTAACACGCAGCGGCAGCAACATTATCCGCCGGAACGCAACCAGCTGCCCGCGCATCTGACGCTCTTTCATCACATCGCGCCGGACCTCGCAGCTGAACTGAAGCAACGCCTGGTTGCCGAAACACGCAGGGTTCGGGCACCAACCGCCCGGTTGGAAGCGCTGATCAACCTTGGTCGGGGCGTCGCGTGGCGGATTGCGTCCCCGGAACTTGAGGAGATCAGAGCGCGGCTGGCAGATGCTTTTGCACCGATGCTGACACCACAGGACAAGGCGGGGTGGCGCCCCCATGTCACTATCCAAAACAAGGTCGAGCCCGCAACAGCGCGCGCGCTGATTGCAGCGTTACAGCAAGATTTCAAGCCAAGGCCAGTGATCGTAAAGGGGCTGGCGACGTGGTGGTATCGTGGTGGGCCGTGGGAGCCACTGTCGCGGCATGCTTTTGGATAGGGTGAGGCGCTGAGTTCAGGTCGGGGTTAAGACATTGGCTGCGCACTGCCGCGCTGTGATCAATATGACTGGCTTGACCGGTGCGACCCGAAACCCTATTCGGCCCCCTCGCCTTGGCGCGACCCCTTGGGGCGAAGTAGCTCAGCTGGTTAGAGCACGGGAATCATAATCCTGGGGTCGGGGGTTCAAGTCCCTCCTTCGCTACCATCTTCTTGCATCAGCCGCGCGAACCGCCAGCAAGACTTCCCTGCTCGTCGCCGTTGGGAAGTCGCCATCCGTGACCGTCTTTGATCATCATCGTATTACATCCCGCGCAACGGGAAACATAGATTTCCCGGTCGCCCAGTTTGCGCAGCCGCGCGCTTTTACGGCTCCTGACGTGCGAGCCTGTCAAGCATTGCAGTTTTTGGATGGCAGTTTGAACAATGCCCACGGTTGAAACTCCGTATTCCGGGCGCATATCATAATCCCACCCGGCTCTGTAACCGCTTGCAGCGCCAAATGTTCCGACGATCACTTTATGAAGGTGGAAACGAACGCGCTGTTGCCTGTCGTGCAATAACTTCCCTAAGGCGAACGAACGATTGACAGGAAACATTATGCCGACGACGCACATGACACGTATGCTCATTATTGGATCAGGCCCGGCTGGCCTTTCCGCCGCGATTTATGGCGCACGGGCGGGGATGAAGCCAATTCTGGTGCAGGGTATCCAGCCGGGGGGGCAGTTGATGACGACGACGGATGTGGAGAACTATCCGGGTTTTCGTGACGTCGTGCAGGGACCGTGGCTGATGGAAGAAATGCAGGCGCAGGCCGAGCATGTCGGCACCCGGCTGATGTATGACACCATCGTTGAGGTTGATCTGTCACGGCGGCCCTTCCGGCTGATCGGCGATGGCGGCGATGTCTATCAAGGCGATGTGCTGATCATCGCGACGGGTGCGCAGGCGAAATGGCTCGGCCTGGAAAGCGAAGAGGCGATGAAGGGCAAGGGCGTCAGCGCCTGTGCCACCTGTGACGGCTTCTTTTATCGCGGCAAGAAGGTCGCGGTCATTGGCGGCGGCAATACAGCGGTCGAGGAAGCGCTTTATTTGACCAACCACAGTGATGACGTAACGTTGATCCACCGCAGGGGATCGCTGCGTGCCGAGAAAATCCTGCAAGATCGGCTGTTTGCGCACAAGAACATCAAGGTGCTGTGGAACAAAGAGGTGCGCCGATTTGTAAACGGGGGCCAGCCCGATGGTCTTGTCGGGCTTGATCTGCTTGATCGGGTGACGGGCGAGGTCACGACGATTGACGTGGACGGCGGGTTCGTTGCGATCGGCCACCATCCTGCGACTGAGTTGTTCCGCGGCCTTCTCGACCTGGATAGCGACGGATATATCGAAGTGGCGACGGGTACGACAACGACGAGCGTTCCCGGCGTCTTTGCCTGCGGTGACGTGATGGACAAAATCTACCGTCAGGCGGTGACCGCCGCCGGAACCGGCTGTATGGCGGCGCTTGATGCCGATCGCTTCCTCGCCGAAGCCGAGTTTGAAGCGCTGAGCGAGGCCGCCGAGTAACCGCTATCTCAACGCGTTCATGACCGCCTTGTAAAGCGCATCACCGTCTGCGGGGAGGGCAAAGCTGTGGCAGATTGTGGCGATCGGCAGCGTCCCAGGGGTCATGTTCACTCACCCTTCGTGCGTTCAGAAGCGAAGCGGGCGAGCGCGCCAAAGCTTGCCAGCATATCGCCATCGACATCTTCGTCATCAATGAGGATGCCGAGCCGATCCTCAAGCTCGGTCAAAACGGCAGCAACGGCCATCGAATCAAACTCGGGCAATGCGCCGAACAATTCGGTATCATCGCGAAACGCGGCTACGCGCGCCTCGCTGATCCCAAGCACGTCGCGAAGCACCTCGCGAACGATTGTCTCGACCTTGTGTTGACTGACAGCGACCAAGCGTTCCCCCTGTTGCGCCCATTATGAGGGACTGCCCGTTAAAGAATTGCCGGGCCGCTGCCAAGCTCTCGGCTTGCTGGCCCCTTGGCAGGCGGCGCTGAGCAGCTATCAAGGCGGCATGGTCATGCTTGATCCCGTGCCGAGACCGATCGACCATTTGCCGAGCATGGGCCAGCCGGACGATGTCGCCATTGCGGACCGGCTGGGCGTGTTGAATTATGCTCAGCTTGAGGATGCCGTTGCCAAACTTGCCGGATGGCTGGCACGGCTGGGATTGCAGCCGGGGGACCGGGTGGCGGGCTGGCTGCCGAAGAACAGGACTGCCTGCCTGTTGCCACTCGCCGCACCGCGTGCGGGGCTGATCCATGTGCCGATCAATCCGTTGCTCAAACATCCACAGGTTGCTTACATCCTGAGCGATAGCGGGGCAGCGCTTCTGATTACCCAATCTGGCCGTGCCGAAACGCTTGGGCCGGACGATGTGCCGCAAGGCTGTGCGATACAGCTTGATCAGGCGGATTGGGGCAATGACGTCATAGGACAGAGCAGCGCCGCTACCGACGCGTTGGCAGCAATATTGTATACGTCCGGTTCGACAGGCCAGCCCAAAGGCGTGATGCTCAGCCATGCCAATTTATGGCTCGGCGCGATTAGTGTGGCGCATTATCTGAAGCTGACGCCGGCAGATCGGACGTTGTGCGTCTTGCCGTTCGGTTTCGATTACGGGCAGAATCAGCTGTTTTCGAGCTGGGCGGCGGGGGCGAGGGTTATCCCGCTCGATTATCTCGTCGCGCGCGATGTGATGAAGGCGGTCGAGCGATACGGCGTGACCACGCTTGCGGGCGTGCCGCCGCTCTGGACGCAATTACTTGAGATTGACTGGCCCATTGAGGCAGCCTCGCAGCTGCGGCGGGTGACAAATTCGGGCGGTGCTTTGACGCGATCAATGGTGCGCGGCCTGCGATCAACGTTTCCTGCTGCGGATGTCTATCCGATGTATGGGATTACAGAGGCGTTTCGTTCGACCTATCTTGCGCCTGAACTCGTCGATGATCACCCGGAGTCGATGGGGCGAGCGATCCCTTTTGCCGAAGTCATGGTCGTCCGTGCCGATGGCAACCGTGCCGCGCCAGATGAAGCTGGCGAGCTGGTTCATGCAGGGCCGCTGGTTTCAAAGGGCTATTGGCGGGATGCGGGGCGGATGGCGGGGCGTTACCGCGCCGCACCCGATTATTTCGAGATGGGTGGGATGGCGGTTTTTTCAGGCGATATCGTTACCCAGGGTGCTGACGGCCTGTTTCGATTTATTGGCCGCAGCGATGAAATGATCAAAAGCGCTGGCAATCGGATCAGCCCGACGGAAATCGAAGAGGCGGTTATGGCGGGCGGGGAGGTTGTTGAGGTAATGGCGATGGGGATTCCCGATCCCCGGCTTGGTCAGGCAATCCTTGTCGTCGCCCGCGCCAAAGGCGATCCGCATCAGGCCGAGGTGGCAGTGCGGCTGCGCCTGCGTGAGTTGTTACCCAATTTTATGCAACCAGGCCGCTATGAGTGGCGCGATGCCCTGCCGCATAACGCCAATGGCAAGATTGATCGGGCAATGTTGAAAGGTGAATATGCAGTATGAAACCGATGGGGACGATTCCGCCTGAGTTCGCCGACCAGCATGGTCAGCTCATTATTGCCGAAAAGAGCTTCGACGGATGGATTGAAATTGCCGGCGACACGCCGCTTTTTATCTATGACTTTGCTATCGCAGCCAGCCGGGTCGACCGGCTTAGGGCGGCGCTCCCGACCGGGGTGGGCATCCACTATGCGGTAAAGGCTAATCCGCTGCCCGCGCTGGTCACCGCAATGGCAGCGCTGGTTGATGGTCTTGATGTCGCATCGGGTGGCGAGTTGGCGATGGTTGGCGCAGCGGCTCCTGGCGTTCCCGTAAGCTTTGCGGGTCCCGGCAAGCGGCCTGACGAGATTGCAGCGGCAATTGCTGCATCGGCGACGATCAATGTTGAATCGGAAGGCGAAGCGCGCCGCGCCGTCGCGATCGCAGAAAAACTGGGGATTACGCCGCGTCTTGCCGTGCGTGTGAACCCTGCTTTTGATCTGCGCGGCAGCGGGATGAAGATGGGCGGTCGAGCATCGCCATTTGGTGTTGATGCAGACCGCGTTCCTGCACTGGTTCACATGATCCTATCGGCGGGGGCTGACTGGCGCGGTTTTCACATCTTTGCGGGATCGCAGGCGCTTGATACTTCTGCGATCATCGAGACACAGGCCGCGACGCTCGCTTTGGCGGGGGAGCTGGCGGAGGCAATCGGGGCCGTGCCGCCGCTCGTCAATCTTGGCGGCGGGTTTGGCGTCCCCTATTTTTCAGGCGACCGGTCCGTTAACGTCGAAGCGGTTGGCAGCGCCCTTGCAGACGCCATGACGTCACTTTCAGGCGCGTTGGAGGGTGCGCGTTTCGTCGTTGAGCTGGGCCGCTGGCTGGTTGCTGAGTCGGGTGTTTATCTGATGCGCGTGGTGGACCGGAAGGAAAGTCGCGGAGAGAAGTTTTTGGTTACCGACGGCGGGTTGCATCACCAGCTGGCAGCGACCGCCAATTTCGGCACCGTCGTGCGGCGTAACTATCCGATTGCGCTGGCAAATCAGATGGGTGCAGCAGTTGTTGAGACGGCCTCTGTCGTTGGCTGTTTGTGCACGCCGCTTGATCGTTTCGGTGATCAACTTGGCCTGCCCAAAGCCGATGTCGGTGACGTTATCGCCGTGTTCATGGCGGGTGCTTATGGTTATTCGGCAAGCCCGCTTGGATTTTTAGGGCATCCTTTGCCACGCGAAATTCTGGCCAATCCTAAGAAGCAATCCTAACGCAATCGTAACCTCTTAATCGCATATCACATCCTATAGCTGCGCGTCTTACCGGGTGACGTCACCGGTATGACTGCGTCAGCCGGAGGTGATGGTGATGCGTTTTGGACAATATTCCAGGGTCTTTTTGGTCCCGGCGCTCGCAGCGACGGTTGTTTCCGGTTGCGTAGGCGACGGCGGCCGAGCTGAACTGCCGCCCGCAGCATTTGTCGGCACCCGGGAACAGCCGGGGGAAGAATATATCATCGGGCCGCTCGATCAGCTGAACATCTTCGTTTGGCGCAATCCGGAACTGTCGGCCAAGGTCCAAGTGCGCCCTGACGGCCGGATCACAACTCCGCTGATCAGCGATATGCCCGCTGTCGGCAAAACGCCTGCCATGCTCGCCGACGACATGAAAATTTCGCTTGGGGAATATATTAAAGACCCGCTTGTTTCAGTAATCGTTGAAAATTTCTCCGGCACTTTCAGCCAGCAGGTCCGGATTGTCGGGGCAACGGCCAAGCCAGCCGCAATTCCTTATCGTGCCAACATGACGCTGCTTGATGCCATGATTGCGGTCGGCGGGCTTTCCGAATTTGCTGCGGGCAACCGCGCCCGGCTGATCCGCTATGACCGCGCCACCGGGCGGCAGCGGGAATATGGCCTGCGGCTTTCCAGTCTTCTCAAGAATGGCGATTCGCGCGCCAATGTTAAGCTGGAGCCTGGCGATGTGATCATCATCCCAGAGAGCATGTTTTGAGGCTGATGGTATGAACAGCCTCTACGACGAAATGCGGATTGCAATCCACGGCATCTGGATTCGCCGGTGGTTGGCGCTCGCCATCGCCTGGGCTGTATGTATTGCCGGGTGGCTGGTCGTTTCGCAAATCCCAAACACCTATGCCTCCAATGCGCGGGTTTCAGTCCAGCTGCAATCGATCCTGCCTGGCAAGATTGGGATCAGCGCTGAAGAACAGTCAAAGGCGATTGACCGGGTGCGCCAGACGCTGACCTCTGCTGTTAATCTTGCCAAGGTCGTGCGCGGGACGGATATGGCCAACACGATCGCCACTGATCGCGATGTGGCGGATCGCGTCGCGGGCCTCCAGAACGCGATCAAAGTCACAGCGCAGCAGGACAATCTTTTTGAGATTGGTGCGACGGCATCAAGCCCGAAATTGGCGCGCTCAATCGTGCAAAAACTGATCGACATTTTTGTTGAGGAAAATCTCGCTGGCAGCCGTGATGAGACGAGCCAAACTGTCGAGTTTCTGAACGGCCAGCTGGCAGCACGGCAAAAACAGCTGCAGGATTCCGAAGCCAAGCGGGCTGATTTTCAGAACCGCTATCTCGGTTCTTTGCCAGGCACAGGCTCGCTCAACGAGCGACTCGCCACCGCGCGCAGCAATGTGGCGCAGGTAGATGGTGATCTTGCCGCTGCACAGAGTGGCTTTGCCGTCATCTCTGGCCAGATGGCGGGCACCGCAGCCAACCTTGCTGGCAGCCCCGGCGGCACAGCGGGTCCGGCGCGCGCACGGTTAAATGCTATTCAGGGCCAGATTGGCGAAGCCCGCAACCGCGGTTGGACCGATGCCCATCCTGACATCGTCGCGCTGCGCAGCCAGCTCGGGGCGGCGCAAGCTGCGGCCCGGAACGAGCCGCTCGGCGCTGGCGGGGCAGGATTGCAGAACCCGGCTTATACTTCGCTTCAGTCATTGCGCGCTGACAAGCAAGCGCAGGTAGCGCAGCTTTCCGCGCGCAAGGGGCAGTTGCAGAACGATCTCAATCTGCTTCAATCCAAGCTTTCCGGTGATCCCGGCGTTGCCGCCGAACAGGCCCAGCTTGAACGTGATTATCAGGTGCTCAAGGATCAATATGACAAGCTGTTGGGTGACCGCGAGGACATCAAGCTGCGCGGACAGGTCCAAAATCAAACCGACGCGATCAAGTTTAGCGTCATCGATCCGCCAACGACTGCGCGTCAGCCAGCCGCGCCCAATCGTCCGATGCTGCTTACCGGTGTGCTGCTGGCGGGGATTTGCGTAGGGATTGGCACGGCCTTCGCACTGGGCCAGGTGCAGATGACTTTTGCGTCGGCGAGCAAGCTCATCCGGACATCGGGAATGCCCGTTATCGGATCGTTAGGCGAGGTCGTGTCAGAAGCGCAAACCGCCCTCCGTCGGAAGCGGATGCTTTATTTTGTCAGCGGGTCATCGGGCCTTGCAGTGGCTTATGCTGCGCTGATCGGTGTCGAGTTTCTCCAGCGGAGTTTGGTGGCGTGACGGAGATGAAACGCATCCTTGCCGCAGGCTCGCTGATTGAACGTGCCAATGCTGTTTACGATTTTCAGCAGGCCTTTCTGCGTCATTCGGGATTAGAGGGCGAACAGACCATCCCCGCCGACGATTTGCCTACCAAGCCGGCGTCGACTGCGGAATCCAGTGTATTGCCAACGCCGCCTGCAAGCGCGCGTCGTGGCATCATCAATCGTGGCGTGCTGCAAGAAAATGGCCTGCTGGTGCCTGGTGCGCCGGTTGATGTGCTCGCCGAAGAATTTCGGCTGGTAAAACGGCAATTGCTGCTGACCGCGCGTGCAATTGGCGACGATGGCGGCGAACGGTCACGCACGGTGCTGGTCTGTTCGCCGCGCCCCAACGACGGGAAGACGTTTTGCGCGATCAATCTGGCGTTTTCGCTCGCTGTCGAACGAGACACCGAAGTGCTGCTGATCGATGCCGATTTTGCCAAGCCCGATGTGCTCAATCGCCTGGGTCTGGGTGATGGTCCGGGCCTGCTTGATGCGCTTGCCGATCCGGCGATCAACATTGAATCGTGCATCATTGCAACTGACGTGCCGCAGCTGAGCATCCTCCCCGCTGGCAAACAGACCAATGAAGATACCGAGTTGCTCGCAAGTGAGCGCACACCTGCACTGATCCATGCCCTGCTGGCAGCTGATCCCCGCCGCATTCTGGTGTTTGATTCGCCACCGGCACTCGCTGCTTCACCGGCGGCAACGCTTGCGCTGCATGTCGGTCAGACGATGCTCGTCGTGCGCGCTGACAAGACCACTGAAGGTGATCTGCGCGAGGCCGTGAGGCTGCTCGACGGGTGTGAGCATATCCAGCTGGTCCTGAACGCCGTTTCCTTTACCCCCGGCGGGCGTCGGTTTGGAAGCTATTACAACCAAGAGGTGTTGGCATGAGCCGTCTCACACTTGTTGTCGCGACGTTGGGTGTCGCCACGATGCTCACATCGCCTGCCATTGCGCGCGAGAAGCAGATCACGCCCTATATCGAGATCGGCCAG
>JBBQAU010000058.1:0-11810 GCA_038316685.1 Sphingomonadales bacterium | reverse complement strand
ATTGGTACGAACCAAGAACGGAGTTCGTCAGGGCCGACCCAGAAGACAATCCAAAACGCGACCCCAATCCCGGCTCCAATACCGAGAAGGATCCTGCCGACTGGGTCTCCGGCGACGAGCCCGTGACCGGCGCGCAACTCTCATATCTCACGACGCTGAGCGAAGAGGCGAAGGTCGATCCGCCATCCAGGGACATCACGAAGGCGCAGGCCTCGATGATGATCGACGAGCTCAAGAGCAAGCTCGGCCGTTAGACCCGGTCAGTCCGCCACGTTCCAGTCCTCGCGGGAGTCGCTGCGGGGATAGACGCCGAGAATGCGCACTTCCTTGGAGAAGAATTGCAATTCTTCGAGCGCGCGGCGCACCGGCGCATCCTCGGGATGGCCGTCGACGTCGGAGAGGAATTGCGTCGCAGCGAACTCTCCCTCGACCATATAGCTTTCGAGCTTGGTCATGTTGACGCCATTGGTCGCAAAGCCGCCGAGCGCCTTGTAAAGCGCGGCGGGGATATTCTTCACCTCAAAAATCAGCGTCGTCATGAACGGCCCCATACCCGCAACTGCTTTGCCGCGGCGCGCCAGCACAACAAAGCGCGTCATATTGTGGTCAGCATCGGCGATATCCTCCGCGAGCAGTGCCAGCCCGTAAATCGCCGCCGCCCCGGGGGGGGCAAGTGCCGCCACCGCCGGATCGGCAAGTTCTGCCGCCAGCGCGGCGGCCCCTGCCGTATCGGGGTAAGAGATCGGCGCGATGCTGTGTTCGCGCAGCCAGTGACGGCATTGGCCAAGCGCCTGCGGGTGGCTCATCGCCTCCCTCACCTGATCGCGCGTCCCTACCCCCATCAGCGCATAACGGATCGGCAGAAAATGCTCGCCGGTGATGACCAGCCCTGATTCGGGCAGCAAATAATGCATGTCGGCCACGCGACCGTGCAGCGAATTTTCAATCGGGATGATCGCACAATCCGCCACCCCGCCCTGCACCGCATCAAGCGCATCGGCAAAGTCAAAACAGGGCAAAGGCAGGCAGTCTGGAAATGCCTGAAGCGCAGCAACATGCGAATTGGCCCCGGGCGCCCCCTGAAAGGCGACAGTCCGATCAGGGTGGCCTGAGGCCGCTTCGATCATCGCCGCAACGATCGGGCGGGCGGGTGCTGCAAAATTTTCCATGTAGCGGTCGCGCTTAATCAGGTGGCTGCAAAGGGGCAAGCTTGGCTTGCGATGCTGCGATTGCGAACGTAAAGGGAGCCAAGTTTATTCAAGAGGCATTTTGTCACCATGGACATTCGGAACAACATGATCGTCGGCTGGGTGCTGACCGCGATCTTCGTTGCGCTTAGTCTTTCAATCGTTGGCGGCATGTATTTCCACGCCGAACGGCCTGAGAAAATGGGCTATCCGATTGAGGGTGTCGTCGAGGCAGTCGAATCCGGCGCGGCGGTCGCTGCCCCCGTTGTCCCAATCGAAGTGATGATGGCCACTGCCGAAGTCACCAAGGGTGCCGACGTCTTCAAGAAATGCTCCGCCTGCCACAATGTTGCCGAGGGCGGTGCGAACGGCATCGGCCCCAATCTATGGGCAAGCGTCGGCAAGGCGGTCGCCCAAGGCGCGGGTGGCTATGTTTTCTCCGACGTGCTCAAAGGGCATGGCGGCAAGTGGGATTTCGCGACGCTCAACGATTGGCTTGAAAATCCCCGCAAATTTGCTGCGGGCACCAAAATGACCTTTGCGGGGCTCGCCAGCCCTGAGGACCGCGCAAATGTGATCGCGTATCTCAACGCGCAAGGTTCAAACCTGCCAATTCCGGCAGCGCCTGCGGCAGACGCGGAACCCGCTGAGACTGAAACAGCGGAAGCGGAAACCGCCAACGCAACGGCCCCTGCCGAGTAAGACCAAGACTCGTAGATCTTGATCTTTCAAGCCCCTTCCCTTCAGGGGAGGGGGGAGAGTGCCAGTCGACGAGCCTGGATATTCATCGCCAACCTACGCCTCCCACACCGGCCCTCGCTCCGCGCGCTCGGGGCGGTCGCGGTAAAAGGCCTGTACTTTTTCCCACGCCTCCTGCGCTGTCTCAACAAAGCAAAAAATGTCGAGATCGCGCGGCGACACGACGCCCTCCTCGCAAAGCGCCTCAAAATTGACGACGCGGCTCCAGAATTCCTTACCGAACAGCAGCACCGGAATCGGATCAATCTTGCCGGTCTGAATGAGCGTCAACAGCTCAAACAGCTCATCAAACGTCCCAAACCCGCCCGGAAACGCCGCAAGCGCGCGCGCGTGGAGCAGGAAGTGCATTTTGCGCAGCGCAAAATAATGGAACTGCATGCTGAGACGTGGCGTCACATAGGGGTTGGGGGCCTGTTCATGCGGCAGCACGATGTTGAGCCCGATCGATTCCGCGCCGACATCAGCAGCGCCACGATTGGCCGCCTCCATAATCGCCGGCCCGCCGCCTGAACACACCACAAACTGCCGAAAGCCCTTGTCGTCGGGTGCGCACTGACTGACGATCCGGGCGAGATCGCGCGCGACATCATAATAATGCGATTTGGCGACAAGCCGCTCGGCAATTTTGCGCCCGGCATCATCTGTAGCAAGCGCCAGCAGCGCCCGCGCTTTGTCGGGCTCTGGAATCCGCGCGGAACCATAAAACACAAAGGTCGATCCGATCTTTGCTTCCTTCAGGATCAATTCGGGCTTCAGCAGTTCAAGCTGAAACCGCACCGGGCGTAAATCTTCGCGTAACAGGAAATCCATGTCCTGAAAGGCGAGCCGGTAGGACGCGTTTTCAGTCTGCGGGGTGTGCGCCTGCGATTTGGCGGTAACGGCTTCTTCGCGGGCGGGGGCAAACACGCGGTCGGGGATTTTTGGATCATTCATGCCGCTGCCCTAGCCCAATCGAGCGCATGAGAGAATCGCTTTCGATTAGCGGCAAAAACCGGCACGGTCATCCTCCAGGTGGAAATGATTGGCATGCGCACTGTTATAATCAGGGCTTAGCACCGTGCCAAAGCGCTGACAGGCGGCATCATGGATGCTCCGCAGAAATTCCCGCTCATCACGGTCGCGCGATTGCCAGCCCTGCAACACGGTTATGCGCCTGCCATCATCAAGTACGAACGCGGCAATATCGACCGCGTTGGCAATCGCATGGCCTGATCGCCGTCCCGCAGAATAGGCATTGCCGATGACGTTGCGGCACGCATAGCTGCCCAGACTGTCAATCCGCATCAGATTGCGCCCAAAATACCGCCGCGCGGCAGGCGCGACGCTGCCCCGCGCCCAGTCGGTAAAACTGCGCGCCAGGCCACACCGCATCGCCTTCAAATTCGTGACCGGCACGCCGACATCGCTGACCATCACTGACCCGATCGCCGAACACCCCGCGCCAAAATCCTGATCGGGCACCGGCGAAAATTGCACATCGGCGCGGCGCAGATCGGCCAGACATGCCTTGGTCTCACGCGCAGACGGCATCGCGACGGTGGCTGGACCATCCCCGCCGGGGCGCGGTGGCGGCGACCGATCCCGCCGATGATCGGACTGACACCCGGCAAGGGTGAGGGCCAACAGCCCGATGACGAGGTGCGCGCGCATGAGCGAGGGGTAGCGGGGGTGTGGTAAATGGGGTGTTAAGGGGGGTGCTGAGCTAAGCAAAATCTAGCGCTCTTGCTCCGGATTTCATCAGGCGGCTGCGCACGGTGCTCAGCTTCACCCCCTGCCCCACCTTGACACCCACCCGCCAATCGCTAGGGCCGTCAGCGGGCCACGCGGTCCCAACGCCGCGCGTGCTCTCTGTGAGGAGAGACTGAAATGACTGATTCTGCCGTTATTGACGCCACATTTGCGTTCACCCCCCAAAAACCCTTTACAAAACCGGCGCGCCCGCATTTCTCATCGGGGCCGTGCGCCAAGCCGCCGGGCTGGGATGCCGCAAAGCTTGCGACTGAGTCGCTCGGCCGCTCGCACCGCTCCAAGATTGGCAAGGCGCGGTTGCAACATGCGATCGATCTGACGCGCAAAGTGCTGGAAGTACCCGATACGCACCGGATCGGCATTGTCCCCGCCTCTGATACCGGCGCCTATGAAATGGCGATGTGGACGATGCTGGGCGCGCGTCCGGTTACTGCAATTGCATGGGAAAGCTTTGGTGAGGGCTGGGTCACCGATGCTGTCAAGCAGCTGAAATTAAACCCAACTGTGTTGCAGGCCGATTATGGCCAGCTGCCTGACCTGTCGAGCGTGGATCAGGGCCATGACGTGCTGTTCACCTGGAACGGCACGACAAGCGGCGTGCGTGTCGCCAATGGTGACTGGATCAGTGATACGCGTGAGGGGCTGACCTTTGCCGATGCGACCAGTGCGGTGTTCGCCTATAACATGCCGTGGGACAAGCTCGATGTGACGACCTTTTCCTGGCAGAAAGTGCTGGGCGGGGAGGGGGCGCACGGCGTGATCATTCTTGGCCCGCGCGCGGTGGATCGGCTGGAAAGCTATACCCCGGCATGGCCGCTGCCCAAGATTTTCCGGCTCGTCTCCAAGGGCAAGCTGAGCGAGGGCATTTTTAAGGGCGAGACGATCAACACGCCGTCGATGCTGGCGGTGGAAGATGTGATCTTTGCGCTGGAATGGGCGGAAACGCTGGGTGGCCTCCCCGGGCTGATGGCGCGCAGCGATGCCAATGCGTCCGCGCTTGATGCGATTGTCGCTGAGCGTGACTGGCTGGGGCATCTCGCGGCGGACCCCGCCACGCGGTCACGCACCAGCGTCTGTCTGACGGTTGCGGGGGCTGATGAGGCGCTGATCAAGGCGATGGCCGGTGCGCTCGAGAAGGAAGCCGCTGCTTTCGACGTTGCGGGTTACCGCGATGCACCGCCGGGTCTGCGCATCTGGTGCGGCGCGACGGTTGATACTGCCGATATCGTGGCGCTCGGGCCGTGGCTTGACTGGGCCTATGCCACCGCGAAGGCCGCTGCCGTCGCCTGATCCGTCGCCCCGGCGAAAGCTGAGGCCTCCCTTCTGCATGCGCGCCGCCAGTGGCGCAAGACCCCGGCTTTCGCTGGGGTGACGATATTTGAAAGGTCAAACCCCATGCCTAAAGTCCTGATTTCCGACCAAATGGATTCCAACGCCGCCGCCATTTTCCGCGCGCGCGGGGTGGAGGTTGACGAAATTACCGGCCAGACGCCCGAAGAGCTGATGGCGATCATCGGCGAATATGACGGCCTTGCGATCCGCAGCTCTACCAAAGTGACCAAGGCGATCCTAGAGCATGCCACCAACCTGAAAGTCATCGGCCGCGCGGGGATTGGCGTCGACAATGTCGATATCCCTGCCGCCTCGGCCAAGGGCGTTGTCGTAATGAACACCCCGTTTGGCAATTCGATCACGACTGCGGAACACGCGATCGCGCTGATGTTTGCGCTCGCCCGACAGCTGCCCGAGGCTGATGCGAGCACCCAGGCCGGCAAGTGGGAAAAGAACCGCTTCATGGGGGTTGAGCTCACCAGCAAGACGCTCGGCCTGATTGGCGCGGGCAATATCGGCTCGATCGTGGCGGATCGCGCGCTGGGCCTCAAGATGAAGGTGATCGCCTATGATCCCTTCCTGACGGCTGAACGCGCCGTCGAAATGGGTGTGGAGAAGGTGACGCTTGATGTATTGCTCGCACGCGCCGATTTCATCACGCTCCACACCCCGCTCACCGATCAGACGCGCAACATCCTTTCCGCCGAAAGCCTCGCCAAGACGAAAAAAGGCGTACGGATCATCAATTGCGCGCGTGGCGGCCTGATTGATGAGGCAGCGTTGAAGGCGGGACTCGATTCGGGTCAGATTGGTGGCGCAGCACTTGACGTATTTCAAACCGAACCCGCCAAGGAATCGCCGCTGTTCGGCACGCCCGGGTTTGTTTCCACGCCGCATCTGGGGGCTTCGACCACCGAGGCGCAGGTCAACGTCGCGCTTCAGGTTGCCGAACAAATGGCCGATTTCCTGGTGACGGGCGGCATCACCAACGCGCTCAACGTGCCAAGCCTGTCAGCCGAGGAAGCCCCCAAGCTGAAGCCCTACATGGCGCTTGCTGAAAAGCTCGGGTCGCTGATCGGCCAGCTGGCACACGGCGCATTGTCGGGCATTTCGGTCGAGGTTGAGGGTGCCGCCGCGCAGCTCAACCAAAAACCGATCACGAGCGCGGTGCTGGCGGGCATGATGCGCGTTCATTCCGACATCGTGAACATGGTCAACGCCCCCTTCCTCGCCAAGGAACGCGGCATTGATGTGCGCGAAATCCGCCATGACCGTGAGGGCAATTACCACACTTTGGTGCGCGTCATTGTAAAGACCGATGCGGGTGACAAATCGGTCGCGGGCACCTTGTTTGGCGATGCGGCCCCGCGGCTGGTGGAGCTTTTCGGGATCAAGGTTGAGGCCGATCTGGTCGGCAACATGCTGTATGTTGTCAACGAGGATGCGCCCGGTTTTATTGGACGACTGGGCACGACGCTTGGCGAATCGGGCGTCAACATCGGCACCTTCCACCTTGGTCGCCGCAACGCGGGTGGCGAGGCGGTGCTGCTGCTGTCAGTCGATGAACCCGTAACGCCCGCGCTCATCGCCACTGTCCGCGCGCTGCCGGGCGTGAAGACAGTGATGGCACTGGCGTTTTGATCGGCTAAGGGGCGGAGATGACCTCTTCTCTCCTCCCCGAAGGCTTTCATGATCGGCTGCCGCCCTTTGCCGATGTCGCAGCGCGGCTGGAGGCGTGTGTCCTCGAGGCCGCGTTTGCGCATGGCTATGAACGGGTTGATCCGCCGCTGGTTGAGTTTTTTGATGGGCTCGCGCAGCGGCTGAAGGCGTCGCGCACGATTGACGCGGTGCGTTACGTCGATCCGGTGTCGCAACGCACACTGGCAATCAGGCCTGATATTACAGCCCAGATCGGGCGGATTGCGGCAACGCGGATGGCGCACCACCCGCGCCCGGTGCGGCTGAGCTATGCAGGACCCGTATTGAAACTGCGCGCGACCGAGCTAGACCCAGAGCGCGAGGCGCGGCAGATGGGCTGCGAGCTGATCGGGCTTGATAGTGTCGCGGCAGCGCGCGAGATTGTCGGCGTTGCGGTCGATGCGCTGCGGGCGGCGGGTGTCAATGAAATTTCGGTCGATTTCACGCTCCCCGATCTGGTCGATACGCTTGCCGCCGGTCCATTTCCGGTCGCGCCTGAACAGATCGAACGTTTGAAGGATCGGCTGGACGCCAAGGATGCGGGAGGCGTCGCGCAGATCGCGCCGCTTTTCCTGCCACTGATCGAGGCAGCCGGGCCGTTTGATGGAGCACATGACCAGCTCTGCGGCTTTGACACCGGCGGCGCGCTCACCTCCCGGCTCGACGGGCTTTGGGCGATTGCGCAAAGTCTGCGCGGCAAGGTTGCGCTGACGCTTGATCCGACCGAGCGGCACGGTTTTGAATATCAAAGCTGGCTGGGCTTTTCAATCTTTGCGCAAGGGGTGCGCGGTGAGATAGGGCGCGGCGGCAGCTATACGGTGCTCTATGATGACGGCCGCGAGGAACCTGCCGTCGGCTTTTCGCTCTATATCGACGCGATCATCGATTCAGGCCTGACCCCCGCCCCCCGGCAGCGGTTGTTCGTGCCGCTCGATGCTGATCCAACGGTCGCGGCACGGATGCGCCGCGAAGGCTGGGTGACGGTGGCAGCGCTTGAGGCAAGCGACACGCCTGAGGCGCAGCTGTGCACGCATGTGCTGCGGGCGGAGGGCGCCGTAACCGAGCTCTGACCTTCCAGCTTCACCCCGGCAGCGTTTGTACTGATCGAACAATCCGCTCGCTGACCGAAGCCGGGATGTTCCGCATCAGCGTCCGCATCGCTGCTTGTTTTAGCCAGAGGCCGTGGACGCCATGCTTGCCCTCCGCCGCGCGCCGCACGATCGACCCGATCCGCTTCAGGCGCGATGCTTCCAGCGCCGCCAGGATAGTCTCCGGGCGATGTTGCTTGGCGATAATCCCGAGCATCGCAGCATCCTCAATCGCTTGACACGCGCCTTGGCCAAGATTGGGCTCCATCGCATGCGCTGCGTCACCAACGCTGATCACGCGGCCCTGCCCGAGTGACTTGGGCGGCGATTTGGCATGAATACTGACCGGGATCAGGCGATCAGCAGGAGTCGCGGCAATCGCAGCGGTAACGGATGCGGGCCAGCCGCGCGCTCGTTCGGCGATCTGATCGTGGCTGGGGGCCGTGGCAGTCGGCGTCTGATCCGCCATATAGAACCAATAGCGGTGATTGTCGGCCAGTTCGAACACGCCAAAGCGCTCACCCCAACCCCAATATTCAGCTGCCAGCCCATCAAGCGTCGGCCCCGCCACCTGATCGGAGAGCGCCAGCACACCGCCATAGCCCCTGAAACTTCCCGGTCCCGTATAGCCAGCCGCAATCAACGATCTGATGCCGCCTGCATCAATCAACAGATCGGCACGGGTGTCTTTGCAGTTCTCAAACGTCACGGTCACGCCTGTATCATCCTGACGGACGCTTCGGATCGGCGCTTGCATCGACAAAACAACGCCATCAAGTGCGCCCGCAAGCGTCTCGTGCAGCCGCACCCGCGTTACCATGAAGGCGGGTTCAATCATGTCGCGCCGCGCAAGAATAGGCTTGCCGCGCCAATCGGCGAGCAGCATCGCCTTTAACGGTGCCCCTGCCGCAGCGACATGCTGAGCCAGACCCAGCTGATCAAGCGCGGCCATCGCATTAGGCCAAAGGCTGAGCGCCGCGCCGAGTGGGGCAAATTCGGCTGCGCGCTCATAGATGGTGACCTGCCAACCCGCACGGTGCAGCGCAATCGCTGCCGCAAGCCCTGCAATTCCCGCTCCCGCAACCACCGCTTTTGGCACAACACACCCCCGAGTTAGCGTCGATGCACGATCGTAACGCAAGCCGGTAGGGGATTATAGCTGTGCCGAACCAAAAGAGCCTCACCAGCATTTGCCATGGACGCTCACGCGCGGTGTCTTTAGAGCTTTGCGCTTCACGAAATTGACACAGGAACGACGTTGGCCAACGTAGCAGTGATCGGTGCCCAATGGGGCGATGAGGGTAAGGGCAAGATCGTCGACTGGCTTGCCGAACGCGCCGATGTCGTCGTGCGTTTTCAGGGCGGGCATAATGCTGGACACACGCTCGTCGTTGGCAACATGACCTATAAGCTGTCGTTGCTCCCGTCGGGCATCGTGCGCGGCACGCCATCGGTCATCGGCAATGGCGTGGTGTTGGACCCCTGGGCGCTCAAGGCCGAGGTGGAGAAATTGCGCGGACAGGGCGTGACGATCACCCCCGATACGCTGATGGTTGCCGATAATTGCGCGTTGATCCTGCCTATCCACCGTGATCTTGATGCACTGCGCGAGGATGCGAGCGGCGCTGGCAAGATCGGCACGACGCGGCGCGGCATTGGCCCGGCTTATGAGGATAAGGTCGGCAGGCGCGCGATCCGGGTATGTGATCTGGCGCATCTTGATGATCTGGGGCCGCAGCTCGGGCGGCTCACCGCGCATCATGATGCACTGCGGGCGGGTTTTGGCCAGCCGCCGATCAACAAGGACGCGCTGGTTGCCGAATTGCGCGGGATCGCCGATTTTGTGCTGCCCTTCGTCAAGCCCGTCTGGCGCATGCTCAATGACGCGCGGTCGCGTGGACGGCGGATCTTGTTTGAGGGCGCACAGGGTGTGCTGCTCGATGTCGATCACGGCACCTATCCGTTTGTCACTTCGTCAAACACGATTGCGGGGGCAGCGGCGGGCGGCTCTGGCCTCGGGCCAAGCGCTGTCGGGTTCGTGCTTGGGATTGCCAAAGCCTATACGACGCGGGTCGGCTCCGGCCCGTTCCCAACCGAGCTTGAGGATGCAACCGGCGCAAGGCTTGGCGAACGCGGTCATGAATTCGGCACCGTCACCGGGCGCAAACGCCGTTGCGGCTGGTTTGATGCGGTGTTGGTGCGGCAGTCCGCAGCGGTGGGCGGGATTACCGGCATCGCGCTGACCAAGATCGACGTGCTCGACGGGTTTGACGAGGTGAAAATCTGCACCGGCTACCGGCTGCGGGGCGAGCTGCTTGATTATTTTCCGGCGCATTCGGCGGATCAGGCCGCATTGGAGCCAATCTATGAATCGCTGCCCGGCTGGCATGAATCAACCGCGGGCGCACGAAGTTGGGCCGATCTGCCTGCGCCTGCGATCAAATATATCAAACGGATTGAGGAACTAATCCGCTGTCAGGTCGCGCTGGTTTCGACCAGCCCCGAACGTGAGGATACAATTCTGGTGCGCGATCCGTTTGCGGATTGATCAGCCGCACTGCCCCCGGTGGCGCAGCTTATGATCGGCGAGGACCAGCGCAACCATCGCCTCGACCACCGGTGCGCCGCGAATACCAACGCAAGGATCATGGCGGCCCTTGGTCATAATCTCCGTCGCCGTGCCGTCGCGGGTGATTGTTTCAACAGGGGTGAGAATGGAACTCGTCGGCTTGAAGGCAACACGCACCCGCACCGGTTGACCGGTCGAGATACCCCCGGCAATACCGCCTGAATGGTTGGCTAAGAATTCCGGCCCTTCGGCACCGGGGCGCCCCGGACGAACCGGACGCTCCGGACGCCCCGGACGCCCCGGACGCCCCGGACGCATCGCATCGGCATTATCCTCACCGCGCAAAGCGGCCGCGGCAAAGCCGTCGCCAATTTCGACGCCCTTGACCGCGTTAATGCTCATGCAGGCGCTGGCGAGATCGGCATCAAGCTTGGCGTAAAGCGGCGCGCCCCAGCCAGCGGGCACGCCCGTCGCCTCGCACGCAATCACCGCGCCAAGCGAGGAACCGGCCTTGCGCGCTGCATCAACGAGCGCCTCCCAGCGTAGCGCAGCGGCGGCATCGGGGCAGAAAAAAGGATTGGCGTCGATTTGGGCATCGTCAAAATTGGTCGGATCAATCGCATCACCACCAATTGCCTCGACCCAGGCGCGAAGGCGCACCTCCGGCATGACAAGTCGCGCCACTGCACCTGCCGCAACGCGCATTGCCGTCTCTCGCGCCGATGACCGTCCGCCGCCACGATAATCGCGGAAGCCATATTTTGCGTCATAGGCATAATCGGCATGGCCGGGGCGGTAGGCCTTGGCGACTTCCGAATAATCCTTGGAGCGTTGATCAACATTATCAATTATCAGCGAAATCGGCGTGCCCGTCGTCTGCCCCTCGAACACGCCAGACAGGATGCGGACCTCGTCGGGCTCTTGCCGCTGCGTCGTGAAGCGCGAGGTGCCGGGGCGGCGCTTGTCGAGGAACGGCTGGATATCAGCCTCACACAGCGTCAGCCCCGGCGGGCAGCCATCCACGATCGCGCCGATGGCGGGACCGTGCGACTCCCCCCAAGTGGTGACGCGAAGCAGATGGCCAAAGCTGTTGTGACTCATGCCAGTGTCACATCCGGCGCGTCCTCCGCCTTCATGCCAATGACATGATAGCCTGCATCGACATGGTGGGTTTCGCCAGTAACACCGCTCGACAGGTCGCTGAGCAGATACAGTGCTGCACCGCCGACATCCTCGATCGTGACATTGCGTTTGAGCGGCGAATTATATTCGTTCCACTTCAGGATGAGCCGGAAATCGCCAATTCCGCTCGCCGCGAGCGTCTTGATTGGCCCGGCGGAAATCGCGTTCACGCGGATATTATCGCGGCCCAGATCGACGGCAAGATACTGTACGCTCGTCTCCAGCGCGGCCTTGGCGACACCCATG
>JBBQAU010000057.1:0-11929 GCA_038316685.1 Sphingomonadales bacterium | reverse complement strand
GTATCAAGACACCATGAACGATAACGACAAGCAGCCCGACGGCAGCAGCAACCCCTGGATGAAGAGCCTGATGATTTGGGTTGGCATCCTCGTTGCGCTCGCGCTTTTTGTGACGATGTTTGAAAGCGGCACGCAAGGCGTCGCGGCGAATAATGCGATGTCCTATTCATCGTTCCTCGGCAAGGTCAAGGAAGGCACTGTCCGGGAGGTCAATGTCGCAGGCGATGTCGTCACGGGCATCCTGACCAATGGCGATAAATTTCGCACCTATGCGCCCGCCGATCCGCAACTGACCGATCGCCTGCTCGAAAAAGGCGTGATCATCAACGCCCGGCCGGAAGAAGGCCCGTCGATCTGGATGGTGCTGCTGTATCAATCGCTGCCCTTCCTGCTCTTCCTCGGTATTGCTTTTTTTGTGCTGCGCCAGATGCAGAAAAATTCCGGTTCAGGCGCGATGGGTTTTGGCAAGTCGCGCGCCAAGATGCTGACGCAGAAAGAAGGTCGCGTCACTTTTGATGATGTCGCTGGCATCGACGAAGCCCGCGAAGAGCTGCAGGAAATCGTCGAGTTTCTGAAAGACCCGACCAAGTTTGCCCGGCTCGGCGGCAAAATCCCCAAGGGCGCTTTGCTCATGGGATCACCCGGCACCGGCAAGACCTTGCTGGCGCGCGCGATTGCTGGCGAAGCTGGTGTGCCGTTCTTCACCATATCAGGCTCTGACTTTGTCGAAATGTTCGTCGGCGTTGGCGCAAGCCGTGTCCGTGACATGTTTGAACAGGCCAAAAAATCCGCGCCGTGCATCGTTTTCATCGACGAAATCGATGCAGTTGGGCGGCATCGTGGCGCAGGTCTTGGAAACGGCAATGATGAGCGTGAACAGACGCTCAACCAGTTGCTCGTGGAAATGGACGGCTTTGAAGCCAATGAAGGTATCATCATCATCGCGGCTACCAACCGGCCCGATGTGCTTGACCCGGCGCTGCTGCGTCCCGGCCGCTTTGACCGCCAAGTCGTTGTCCCGCGCCCGGACATTGAGGGCCGGATAAAGATCTTGCAGGTCCATATGAAGAAGGTGCCATTGGCACCCGACGTCGATGCGCGCACGATTGCGCGCGGCACGCCTGGATTCTCCGGCGCTGATCTTGCCAACCTCGTCAATGAAGCAGCACTGATGGCGGCGCGCAAGGGCAAGCGGCTGGTTGCTATGGCCGAGTTTGAAGAGGCCAAGGACAAGGTGATGATGGGTGCCGAGCGGCGCTCAATGGTCATGACCGACGATGAAAAGCGAATGACCGCCTATCATGAAGCAGGTCATGCGATCGTCGCAATGCACGAGCCCGCGTCTGACCCGATCCACAAGGCGACGATTATCCCGCGCGGTCGCGCATTGGGCATGGTCATGCGGCTGCCGGAACGTGACGTGTACTCCTACCACCGCGACAAAATGTACGCGAATCTGGCCGTTGCAATGGGCGGTCGTGTCGCTGAAGAAATCATCTTTGGTTATGACAAAGTTTCTTCGGGTGCATCGGGCGACATCCAGATGGCAACGGGCCTAGCGCGTGACATGGTCACCCGTTGGGGAATGTCTGAGGTTGTCGGACCGATCGAATATGCTGAGCCCGAAGGCGAGAGCTATCTCGGTTATTCGTCAAGCCGCCCGGTCCGCATGTCAAACCAGACCGCGCAGCTCATTGATGACGAGATCAAGCGAATTGTTGAAGGTGGTTTGAGCCGCGCCAAGCAGTTGCTTTCGGATCATATCGACCAGCTTCATGGTCTGGCCGGCGCGTTGCTGGAGTTTGAAACGCTGTCGGGCGACGACATCAAGAAACTGATCGCGGGTGAAGGCATTGGGCGCGCGCCTGCCGGCCCGAAATCGGCCTCGGTGCCAACCGGCGGCACATCGATCCCCAAGACCAGGCGGCCAAAAAGCCCCTTCAGCGATCCGGCCCCACAAGGAGCCTGAGCCAAACGACGACCCAGGATTCCGCAAGCTAAAGGCTTGCGGAACCCTGGGCGAATTTGCAGTCAAAACCAGATGTGCGCGCCAGTCAGCAAATGCACGCTATTGCCCTTTCTCTGTCGCATTTGCCTTGTTATGGCGCTTCGATTGTCAAAGGGAGCATGTTTGATGCGTAAAGTCTTGGTGGGGTTGGCTGGTTTTGTGATTGTTATGCCCGTGATGGCACAGGCGATGACCGTGGCTGAATTTCTGTCAAAAGCCGATGCACTAAAGGCTAATCCCTTGCTGGCGATGACATCTTCTGACCTGACGCTGCTGCGCAAGGAAATCGCCACCGCTTCCGATGCCTATCGCGGCGCGATCGACAAGCAAGTGGCAGTCGGCAAAAGGCCAAGCAGCTGTCCGCCGCCTAAAGGCACTGCCAAGATTGGCAGCGACGACATCATCGCAGAATTTCGCAAAATCCCCGTCGCAAAGGGCGGCAAGACCAGCGTCAACGCCGCGTTTGCCGCGTTCATGACCCGGCGCTATCCCTGCAAGGCCTGACGCTCCAAAGCCTTAGAGCAGCACGCCGTATACCTGCATCGCCCCCGTCATTGCGAGCGCCGCAAAGCGATCCAACTTCGCCGCGCGGGGTTTGGCTGGATTGCTTCGCTACGCTCGCAATGACGATTCATAGTTCACGCATTCCGCTCTAGGAAGCCATCCCCAACAGCGCCGTGAAGAACAATAGCCCGGCGATCAGTGAAAAACACAACAACGCCGTCGTCCGCCAGATCGCGGAGAAACGTCCGATTCCATAGGCACCGCGCAACTGCCGATACATATGAAATGGCGGCCCGAACAGCGCGACAGTTCCAATGGCTGGTTCAATAATGCCCGCAGTATATGCAATACTCAGTGCAACCGCCCCGATCGACATGGCAGACAGCGAGTAAATCGCGAAGATTGCGTGTTCATAAAGCCCAACATCACGTCTGAATGCAAACAGCAACCAGATAAAAGGCGTCGAGATCAAAATGAGCACCCAGCTATACTTATAGGCACTCGATTGTAGCTTATAGAGGAACAATTTAGGTTCCTTGGTAGCGTGGGCAACTCGCTGGTCCAACCAGGGGAGCCGCGTCGAAATCCTCAAACCCTTGACAGCATCGGTTGCACGGCCCTCAAACACAGCCTTCGCGTTGCGCAGTCCCGTCAGATCAGCCCGAACATCATCGAGCAAAACATCAAGCGCTTCAGTATCGCCGCGACGCGCAACGATCGCTGCGCGCTCGACCGCCAGCTTCTTCTCTTTCGCTTCCGCCCATTTCAGATCGGCCTTCAATCCCGCTGGTGTCAGCGACTTGCCGGTGCGCTGGGTCGCGAGATTGGGCGAAGATACGGCTTTGAGCATCTCAAACGTCGCGAACAGCAGAAACACAGAGAACAGGAACAGCGCGAGTGGCGACACGAATTTCGCGCGCTCCCCAGCGATAGTGCGACGCGTCAGTTCACCCGGCCGGGTGAATAGCATCGGCAAGGTTGTCCAGACCTTGCCCTCAAAATGGAAGACGCAGTGGAGCAGATCATGACAAATCGAGTTGAGATTTTAATGCACATCAGCCGATTGGCCACACACATGGCAGAATTCACCGGTCAGCGTGGTGCCGCAATTCAGGCACGCGCCTGAGCCATGCGCACCCTGCGTCGCCTCGCCTGCCGACGGCACGACCGCGTGGGCGAAAAATCCCGCCCGTCGAGATAGCTCCAGTCGCCTCAATTTCCCCGCTCACGAGGCGAGAATATTAGTATCATCCGCGCTACGCAACACAATCTTGCAGCGCGGGCGATTGGCGGTGGCGATTGAGGCTGCTAGCGAAGGCGACAAGATGACGTCAGCGGCGACCCCAAACACTGATCTTGCCAGTATCACCGCCCGCGCGCGGACGGCGAGCCATGCGCTCGGCTGTATGACAAGCGCCGCCAAGGCGACAGCGCTATTGTCCGCCGCTGCCGCTTTGCGATCCTCAAGCGACGCTGTCCTTGTGGCAAATGCGACCGACATGGCGCGTGCTCACACGCTATCGCCCGCGATGCGTGACCGGCTGATGCTTGACGCAGGCCGGGTTGAGGCAATGGCGGCGGGGGTTGAATCAGTCGCCAGCCTGCCCGATCCCGTTGGGCACATCATCGATCAGTCCGTCGCCCCAAGCGGTATTGCGCTCAGCCGTGTGCGCGTGCCGATTGGCGTCATCGGGATGATCTATGAAAGTCGCCCCAATGTCACTGCCGACGCCGCTGCCCTCTGCGTCAGATCAGGCAATACCGTGATCCTGCGTGGCGGATCGGAGGCGATTGAGAGCAACCGGGCAATCCACCGCGCCTTTATCTCGGGCCTCGTCGCCGCAGGTCTGCCAGCAGATGCCGTGCAGTTCCTCAACACGACTGACCGGGCGATGGTCGGTGCGATGCTGACGGCGCATGGCGCGATTGATCTCATCATTCCGCGCGGCGGCAAAAACCTGGTGGCGCGGGTGCAGGCTGAGGCGCGGGTGCCCGTTCTCGCGCATCTGGACGGGATCAATCATGTCTATGTCGATGGCTCCGCCGATCAGGCAATGGCTGAGGCAATTACCGTCAACTCCAAACTGCGCCGCACCGGGGTGTGTGGGGCGATGGAAACCTTACTGATCGACCGCGCCTATTTGCATCCTGCTGCATTAATCGCCGCGCTGCGAGCGGCAGGCTGCGAACTGCGCGGCGATGCAGCCAGCATGGCGATCAATCCGACGTTGAGGGCTGCTACCGATGCGGACTGGGATACCGAATATCTTGACGCGATTGCCGCCGTCGCGATCGTTGATGGCTTAGATGGAGCGCTTGCCCATATCGACCGCCACGGATCGCACCATACCGACGCGGTCATCGCCGAAGATGTGGATGTGGCGGAGCGGTTTCTTTCCCATGTCGACAGCGCGATCGTGCTGTGGAATGCGTCCACCCAGTTCGCCGATGGCGGCCAATTTGGCCTTGGTGCGGAGATCGGCATCGCGACCGGCCGTCTCCACGCGCGCGGGCCGGTCGCGTTGGAGGGGCTAACAACCTATAAATGGGTTTGCCGGGGCACCGGGCAGGTGCGAGATTGACCCGAATCGGTATTCTCGGGGGTTCGTTCAATCCGGCGCATCGTGGGCATCGCTCGATCAGTCTGGCCGCGCTCAACGCGCTTGATCTGGACGAGGTCTGGTGGCTGGTCTCGCCCGGGAACCCGCTGAAAGAAGGGCTGGATGACATGGCACCCTTTACCGTGCGCTTTGCCTCCGCTGTCAAAATGGCCCGCCAGGCCCCCATCAAGGTCAGCGCGATCGAGGCGCGGCTTGGGACGCGCTACACGGTGGATGCGATCCGGAAACTCACAAGGCTTTACCCGAAAAAGCGTTTCATCTGGCTGATGGGGAGCGACAATCTTGCCCAGTTCGATCAGTGGCGCGGCTGGCGCGAGATAGCAAAGCAAGTGCCCATTGCAGTCATTGCGCGTCCGGGGTATATGTCCACTGCCCGCGCGGCCCCCGCGATGGGTTGGTTGCGGCGATTCGTCCACCCCGCATATCAGGCACAAGACTGGACGAGGTGGAGATTGCCAGCACTCGTGCTGTTGCGCTTTCGCCCTGATGAGACGTCGGCGACCCGGCTCCGAAAGGCCGATCCCGCCTGGCAGTCCCGTTTTCTTCCCGACCCCCCCATATTGTCTGGCGCACATCCCGCGCCGTCTCTCTAGGAGTTCCCTTGGCATCATCCCCGCAAAGCTATCGCTCGTCCGATACCGACAGTGTCGAGGCATTACATCAACTCGTCCTTGCATCGCTGGACGATGATCAGGCGGTTGAAACCATCTCGATTCCGCTTGCCGGCAAAAGCAGCATCGCGGATCACATGGTGATCGCCAGTGGTCGCTCAACCAGGCAAGTCGCGTCGATGGCGAGCAAGCTGACCGAGAAGATCAAATCGCAACTTGGCCGCAGCGCGCGCGTTGAGGGGCTGCCGACGGCTGACTGGGTGCTGATCGATGCAGGCGATGTGATCATCCATTTGTTTCGCCCGGAAGTCCGCAGCTTTTACAACCTGGAAAGGATGTGGGCGTTCGGCGATGCGCCTGTTGCCGTGCCTGATCCGACGCCCGAAGACTAACCACGCTTGCTACTCCACATCGTCGCGCATGGTCGGATCGGCCAAAGCCCCGAGGCAGAGCTGGTGGACCGGTATCTCAAACGGCTGAGCTGGCCGATCAGGATGACTGAGCTTCCCGAAATGGGCGGACGCTTGCCGCCGCTTGAGGGACAGACCAAAATGGTTGTGCTTGATGAGACGGGCGAAGTCATGCCCTCCCGCGACTTTGCAAATCGGCTCAGCCGATGGCGCGACGACGGTGTGCGCGAGGCGCGCTTCATGATTGGCGGGGCGGACGGGTTTGATACCGCCGCGCGCGACAAGGCTGATCTGCTGCTCTCCTTTGGTCGTGCGACCTGGCCGCATCTGCTGGCGCGGGCGATGCTTGCTGAACAATTGTGGCGGGCGACCAGCATCCTTGCCAATCACCCATATCATCGCGAAGGGTGAGGATGATGGGCATGAGACTATTCATGGCCGCGCTGGGCACGGTTGGCCTGATGGTATCGGGGTTTGCCCTTGCCCAGCCCCGGTCGGACGGTTTGGCCGGCGATCAGGCAAGGCTGGCGGCGGCGAGGTCCCAATCGGCGGCAGCAGCGGTGCGATCACAACAGCTCGAACGTGCGGCAGCCAGCGAAGGCAACGCGGCGCGCAAGGCCCAGCAGCAAGAGGCCGCAGTCGCGGCGCGCATCCAACGCGCAGAGGCAGATATTGGCGCGGCCCAAGCACGTATCTCCATCGTCCGGTCGCTGCTTGTGGCGCAGCGCGCCAAGTTGGCGAGCGAGCAACAACCAATCGCCCGCCTGCTCGCCGCGCTCCAGTCACTCGCCCGTCGCCCAACCCTGGTCAGCTTTGTCCAACCCGGCTCGGTAAGCGACTTGATCCATGTCAGGGCAGTGCTCGGCACGGCAATGCCCGCCGTTCAATTCCGCACCGCACGCTTACGCGCCGATGTGCAGCGGACGCGTCAGCTTGAGGGAAGCGCTGCGATCGCCGTACGCTCCCTTGGCAGCAGCCGTAGCCAACTGGAAACTGAACGGTTGGCGCTGGCGCGACTTGAGGCTGAGCATCGGTTAAAATCGCGCTCGTTGGGCCGCGACGCATTGTTCGAATCAGACCGCGCCATCGCGTTGGGGGAAAAGGCGCGTGATATTGTCGATCTGATGGATCAACTTGGCGATCAGAATACAACGCGAGCAACGCTGGAGACTTTGCCTGGGCCATTACCGCGTCCGCCTCGGCCCGGAGAAGTGGCGACAGCAGACGGCGGACTTTTCTGGTCGAGCAAAACGCCGCCCTATCGGTTGCCCGTGAATGGCAAAATTGTAACCGGACTTGGCGAAATTTCAGAGGCGGGCGTTCGGTCGCGGGGGCTGTCTATCGAGGCAGAAAGCGACGCAGCAATCATTGCGCCCGCAACGGGTCGCGTTGCTTTTGCTGGACTTTTTCGAGGCTATGGCACCGTCGTCATCATTGACCATGGCAGCGGCTGGACATCACTGATCGCGCAATTGGGGAGTGCCTCCGTCAGAGTCGGTGACCGCGTCGTCCAAGGGGCAAGAATTGGCTTGGCACCCAAGGGCGACGCACCACGGGTCACAGTCGAGCTGCGCCGCCGCGATCGGGCAATTGATATGACAAGGCTGGTGGGGTGAAATCGGTCAAGGCGAGGTTCAGCTGCGGCACGCTTTGATTGATTCACAGTTTGTCGTTAGACACTTGGCTACACCACCGAATGAAAGACTTGTTTTGATGCGTCGCCCCCTGCTTCAAGCCACAGCAATCGTCGCCGCCTTGGCACTCGTGCCCGTAACGACAAGCGCGCTCGCCCAGGTCGATACCGATACCTACCGCGAGCTCGACCAATTCATGGACGTTTATAACCTGATCCAGGCCAATTATGTCGATAAGGTCGATAACAAGGCGTTGGTAAAGGGCGCCATCCAAGGCATGCTCGCGGCACTTGATCCACACAGTTCGTTTGCCGACGGCATCGATTTCGACAATCTGCGTATTCAGACAGAAGGCAGTTATGGCGGACTCGGGCTTTCCGTCACGATGGAAGACGGTGCGGTCAAGGTCATCGCCCCGCAAGAGGATACACCCGCATTTCGTGCCGGTGTCAAATCGGGCGATTACATCACCCGGCTGAACGGCAAGCTGCTTTACGGGTTGACGCTTGATGAGGCGATTACCGAGATGCGCGGCAGGCCCGGCACCAGGATTACCCTTACTCTTATCCGCCGTGGTCGCGAAAAGCCGATCGAAATTTCCTTGGTCCGCGAAATCATCATCCAAAAGCCAGTCAAATGGGAGGTGAAGGCCGATATCGGCATCATCAACATCAACAGCTTTTCCGAGCGCACCGGGGACTATACCCGCGACGCGATCGTCCAGATACGCAAGAAGCTGGGCCATGATCCGCTAGGCTATGTTATCGACCTGCGTGACAATGGCGGTGGTCTGCTCAACGAAGCAATCACCGTATCCGACACCTTTCTTGACCATGGCGAGATTGTGTCGCAGCGCGGACGGGAGAAAACCGATATCCAGCGTTACTATGCGCGCCCCGGCGACGATACCAAGGGGTTGCCGATTGTGGTGCTGATCAATTCCGGCACCGCATCCGCCTCCGAGATTGTCGCAGGTGCGCTGCAGGATCATCACCGCGGCCTCATTCTGGGCGAACGCAGCTTTGGCAAGGGATCGGTGCAGTCGTTGCTCAAAATCGGCCCCAAGACCGAAGTCCGGCTGACGACGGCGCGCTATTTTACCCCGTCGGGCCGGTCTGTACAGGAAGGCGGGATTGACCCCGATCTGCCCGTGCCGCAGATCAGCGACGTCGATTACAAGACGCGGCCGGTGTTCCGTGAGGATGATCTGCGTCGCCACCTGATCAACGAGGCAAAGGTTGATAATTCCGCGCTTGAAGAAGATAGCAAGCCCGACACCCGATTTGCAGCGACTGCCGACGATCTGAAGAAGCGAAACATTGACGATTTCCAGCTTTATTATGCGTTGCAAACGATTGCGCGGCTAGGCGGGCCGACCCAGGTCGCGCAGGTCGCCAAAATTGGCACCCCATTTCCAAAACCTCCTGAACTCGAACCTGCCGCACCGCCAAAGGCCAAATAACGGCAATGCGCGATGAAGCTTTCCGGCGCGCGCGCCTGATCGCGCTGGCGTTACCGCTGGCTTTGATGGCGGGCGCGCTTGGCTCACAGTTCATCGGTGGACTGTATCCTTGCGAGATGTGCCACTGGCAGCGCTGGCCACATTACGCAGCAATCGGGCTGGCGGCACTGGCCTTTGGCGTGCCGGGGTTGGGTGCGCGAAAACTGCTGGTCGCACTGGCGATGTTTGCGATTGCAACAAGCGGCGCAATCGGCGTTTTCCACGCAGGCGTTGAATATCACTGGTGGCAAGGGATCACCGCGTGCAGCTCAACCATGTCGGGCAGCGGCGGCAGCACCGAGGAAATCCTTGCCCGCGTGATGGCAGCACCGCTGGTCCGGTGCGATGCTGCACAATGGACGTTGTTTGGCATTTCACTGGCCGGGTTCAATGCTTTGTTCTCCTTGTGCAGCGCCGCCGCCATCGCCACATTATTGTTGCAGAGGAGCAGCGCGTGACTGAATGGAAACCCGGCGATCTAAAACGACAAACCGATGCGATGATCCGCGTCAACCAAGCCGGCGAATTTGGCGCAGCGCGCATTTACGCCGGACAACTGGCAATTATCGGCGATCGCGGCCCAGCCGCCCGGGCCATTGCTGGCATGGCGGTGCAGGAAGCGCGCCACCTTGCTTTCTTTAACAAAATGATGACCGAACGCCGCGTTCGCCCGACGCTGCTGCAACCCGTGTGGAGTGCAGCAGGCTTTGCGCTAGGTGCCGTAACTGCTGCACTTGGCCCAGAGGCTGCAATGGCCTGCACTGCGGCTGTCGAGACCGAAATTGACCGACATTATGCCGAACAGCTCGAACAGCTTGGCGACAGCGACCCGGAACTTTCGGACGCTGTTGCCGATTTTCAGGCAGACGAGGTCGAGCACCGTGAAACAGCGTTGGCGGCAGGCGCAGAAAATGCAATTGCCTATCCGTTGCTGAGCGGTGTGATCCGGCTTGGGTGTCGCGTTGCAATCGCGGCGGCGAAGCGAATTTGAATTTACCTTGATGCCGTTTATCATTGGGACAGGATGGAGTAGGGCGATGATGAAGCAAGCAATCCGTGCCGGGCTGGCCGTGATGATGATTACGGGCCTTGCCCATGGTAGCGCCATCATGGCGCAGGACGCCCCCATCAACGGCGTTAAAATTCTGTATGGTGATAAGGAACGCTGCCCGACCGATGCAAGCGGCAATGAAATTGTCGTGTGCCAGCGCCGCCCCGCCGCTGAACAATTCCGCATCCCCAAGGAATTGCGCCCGAAAACAATAAAGCCCGAATATGAAAGCTGGGCTGAACGCCAAGAATCGGTGCTGGAAGTTGGCGACGCTGGCTCTTTAAGTTGCTCGACTGTTGGCCTTGGCGGTTCAGCGGGTTGCGCCAAGCAGCAATTTCGCACCGCCAAGCGCGAGAACAAGGTGCGCAAAGTTGATGAACAAGTCTATACCGATCCGGTTTCGGCAGTCGACTAGGCCGGGTGACAACGACGGCGCACGGATCAGTCAGGTCAACCAAATCCATCCAGGCTGATTGGTTTGAGCAAGCATTAGCGTTGCTCGCGGTGTTGCTGCTGATGACAGTTCTTGCGGCGTTGGCGCGGGGCTATGCCGATTGGGGCAAGATTCCGGCGACGGTCTGGCTCCATCTGGCAACGATCATCCCTACCGTGGCGCTGACGCCGGTTATGTTGCTGCGACGGCGCGGCGACCGGCTGCACCGGGCGCTTGGAACAATCTGGGTCGCAGCGATGCTGGCGACCGCGCTCGGTTCCTTCTCCATCCGTAATGCCAATGATGGCGGTTTCAGCTTTATCCATATCTTGTCGGTGTGGACCTGTATCCAGGTGCCCGTCATCTGGTGGTCGGCGCGGACGCACCAGATCAACCGGCACCGGCAATCGGTGCGCGGCATGGTCACCGGCGCGCTGCTGATTGCAGGCTTCTTCACATTTCCGTTCAACCGGATGCTGGGCCAGTTTCTGTTCGGTTGAGGTGACCCGCGCCCTTTGCCTGCTGGCACAAATTTTCCCTTCCAATCCGCCGCGGCTTCGCGCAAGCGCGCTGGCATGTTTGAAAAAATCCTTGGCGTCCTGGCAGGCTTTACCATCTGGGTGATTTCGACCGGCGGGTATCTTGGCATTGTCATCCTCATGGCGATTGAATCGGCATGTATCCCCTTGCCGTCGGAAATCATCATGCCCTTTGCCGGCTATCTCGTGTCGACGGGGCGGTTTGATCTGTATCTTGCAGCGACCGCAGGCGCGATTGGCTGCAATGTCGGCTCCATCTTTGCTTACGAAGTCGGCAAGCGCGGCGGCCGCCCGGCTTTTCTGCGCTGGGGCAAATATGTGCTGATCGGGCCGGGCGAAATTGACGCGGCGGACCGGTTTTTTCAGCGTTTCGGCAATTGGGCGGTGCTGATTGGCCGGTTGCTACCCGTCATCCGGTCCTTCATCGCCTTTCCGGCAGGCGTTGCAAGAATGCCGTTGTTCCAGTTCCATCTTTATACTTTCATCGGTTCATGGCCGTGGTGCTTTGGCCTGGCCTGGGTCGGCATGGTGCTCGGCGACAAATGGAACAGTGACCCGCGCGTCAAAGCCGCGTTCCACAGCGCCGATCTATTGATCGGTGTGATCGGCGTGATCGT
>JBBQAU010000056.1:0-12204 GCA_038316685.1 Sphingomonadales bacterium | reverse complement strand
GCGCCGCCGCTTGACGCCGATCACCAGGAGCGTCCAGATGCAATGAACGCTGCCGGAGTCTGAACATGAAGGGTGATACCAAAGTCCTCGAATTTCTGAACGAGGTACTCAAGAACGAGTTGACTGCGGTCAACCAATATTGGCTGCACTACCGCATGCTCGACAATTGGGGTGTCAGCCGCCTTGCTGCTGTCGAACGGCACGAATCGATCGACGAGATGAAGCATGCTGATAAGCTGGCCGAGCGCATCCTGTTTCTCGATGGCCTGCCCAATTTTCAAATGCTGGGTCGATTGCGTATCGGCGAGAGCGTTGAGGAAATTCTCAAAGCCGATCTGGCGCTTGAACATGAGGCGATCACGACGCTACGCGATGCTGTCGCCCACTCTGAAACGGTCCGCGATTATGTCTCGCGCGATTTGTTTGCGATGATACTGAGCAATGAGGAAGACCATGTCGATATGCTCGAGCGGCAATTCGATATGATTGCGCGAATGGGTCTGGAAAACTACGTTCAGCTCAACAGCAGCGCGACCGAGGAATAACTTTTACCGGGCATTATTTACGCCAAACGCGCTGCGGCGTCCAAGGCCGCCTGGGCGGCGTTCCACCAGCGGGTTTGCTTCGCTTTGCAAAATGCTCAACGTCGCAACAAACAATTTTCGCAACCCCACGACAAGCTCGAGCGCTTCATCTGGAACGTCACGCGTCTCGACACAGTTACGCGCAATTTTTTCAATCTGCTCGGCAACCAGCCCCAGCTCATCAGCGCCAAATTGGTGAGCCTCCCCCTTCAGCGTGTGCGCCGGCATGACCAGTGCTGCGGCGTTTTTGGCCCGCATCGCGGCCTCAATCGCATCAACAGACTTGCGTCCGTCTTCCTCAAAATAGCCAAAGATGCGGATAAAGCTTGAGCCGAGTTGACCACGGGCCTTTGCGAAAACGGCTTTATTGATCAATGTTCTATCGTGCAATGACACTAGTAAATGCCCCGTCCCACCAAGACCTAGAGCTGCGGCCTTCTGTCGCTTACTTACGCACTGCGGGTAAAGGAGTGGTTGATGTTGCGCGGATTATTAATCTGAAAAACAGCGGCTGGATGCCCCTCAAGCTGAATCATCGACGCCCCGACCGATCGAGCAACCAATTCCAGCTCGCGTTCAGCATCGGGATCGTCAGCAGTAATTTCGATCATCTCCGCGCCTTCGCGCAGTGCTCGGGCGAGCCTGATCGCGGGCCATGGACAGCGCATACCCCGCGCATCAATCTGGACGGTCATTTATCGAAGGGGTTCTTCGGCGCGCGAAGCATGATCCGGACGGGTACGGCACCAAAGCCGAGATCGCGCCTGATGCCGTTGATCAAATAGCGCTGATAGCTCTCCGGCAACTGATCAACCCTTGTGCCAAACAGGACAAAACCCGGCGGACGTGTCTTGGCTTGCGTCAAATAGCGCAGCTTGATCCGCCTGCCGCCCGGTGCCGGGGGCGGATTGGCTTCAATCGCACGCTCGAACCAGCGGTTCAGTTCACCCGTGCCGACGCGCCGCGACCATGCCTCGCGGGTTTCAAAACCAGCTGCAATCAGCTGATCAATGCCCTTGCCTGTCGCCCCTGATATCGTCAGCAACGGCACACCGCGCACCTGCGCCAGCCCCTCGTCAAGCGCGGCCCGCACACCGTTGAACAATTTGCTCGCGTCCTCCGCGACATCCCATTTGTTCAGCGCGATTATCAGCGCGCGTCCCTCCTGCAAAACACGATCGGCGATCTTGAGATCCTGGACTTCAAGCCCCCGGGTCGCATCGAGCAGCAGCACGACAACCTCGGCAAAATCAATCGCGTGGAGCGCATCGGCAACGGACAGCTTTTCCAGCTTGTCCTGGACATTGGCGCGTTTGCGCATCCCCGCTGTGTCAATCAGCCGGACCGCTCGCCCCTCCCACTCCCAGTCAATCGCAATCGAATCGCGCGTTATGCCTGCCTCCGGTCCGGTAATCAGCCGATCCTCACCCAAAATCTTGTTGATCAGCGTTGACTTGCCTGCATTTGGGCGGCCGACAATCGCCAGCTTCAACGGTGCGTTCGGATTTTCATCGTCTTCGTTGACCTCATCGGCAATGGCTTTGCCTTCAAGATGCGGGAACAACGCCTCAAACAAATCACCCAGTCCCTCGCCATGCTCGGCGGAAAGCTGCACCGGATCGCCAAAGCCCAACGATAGCGAATCTAGCACTCCTGCCTCGCCTGCGCGCCCTTCGGCCTTGTTGGCAACCAGCACGATTGGCGTGTTTGATCCCCGCAACCAGCGCGCAATTTCCTCATCAAGCGGCACCAGCCCGACGCGCGCATCGATCATGAACAACGCAACATCTGCCATTTTGACGGCAGCCTCGGTTTGCTGGCGCATCCGGCCCGGCAGTGAGGCCGCGTCCTCCTCCTCATAGCCAGCCGTATCGATTATCCGGAAGTCCAGTCCGATCAGCGATGCATCGCCTTCGCGACGGTCACGCGTAACGCCGGGCCGGTCATCGACGAGCGCCAGTTTTTTCCCAACCAGCCGGTTGAAAAGCGTCGATTTGCCGACATTCGGGCGACCAATGATCGCCACGACAGGAAGATTTGCCATGACCGCCTTCTAACGCGATCCCAGATTTGCGCCACCCACTGTCGGGTTTTAACGGTAGGCGGTGATCCGGCCCTTTTGATCAAGCACATACATCATGTTGTTTGCCACCGTCGGTGAGAAGGTGAACGGCCCGCTGCCCTTGATGCGCTTCCCAATTTCTCCCGTGGCCGGCGTCACCGGCACAATCTGCCCGAGCGAGTTCGTCAGCCACAGAATACCCCCCGCAAGGATCGGTCCGTGCCAAACGATTGATCCTTTGCGCTTTTTCATATTCTTGAAAGCGCCGATCGGAGAAATCCAGCGCACCTTGCCATTGGCGCGCGACAGGCAGAGCAAGCGGCCGTCATCGGTCTCAACAAAGACCCACTCGCCAGCAATCCAGGGCGTGGAGATGCCGGCGATATTCTGTTCCCAAATGCGCCGACCCGTGGTGAGTTCCAACGCCACCATTCGACCGCCTTCGCCAATCGCATAAACGCGATTCTGGTCGATCACCGGATCGGCATCAATATCGGCCAGGCTCGACACCGATGTCGAAACACTCGTGCGCGACAAGGTATCCTGCCACAGCGAGCGGCCATTTTCATACCGATAGGCGTTCAGTTCGCCTGAGGAGAAACCAGCGATCACCGTGCCTCGGCTTGACGCCGGCGCGGCGACGCCAAAAACACCCTGCGATTCAAGCGAGCCTGCCTGGGTCCATGCGACCGATCCATCGGTCTGCGAAAGGGCGTAAAGCTGATTATCCAGGCTCAGCAGATAGAGCGAGCCGTTGGCGACCGTTGGCGCGCCGCGTAATGGACCACCCGGCTTAACGCGCCAGTTTATCTTGCCATCGGCAGCATCAACCGAAACGACATCGCCGATCCCGTCAGTCGCGTATAGCTTCCCATCTTCGTAGCTGACACCACCACCAAAACGAGCTTCACGATTCTTTTTGTCCGTCGTCAGCTGCACAGACCATAGCTTGGCACCGGTGTCCGCTGCAAAGGCGTGCAGCGTGGCATCGGCATCGACCGCAAATAGCTTATTGTCGGCGACCACAGGCGCCGCACCTAGCCGCTGGCGATTGGAGCCGCCGTTAATCTTGCCGCTCCAGACCCGCGTCAAGTTCGTGCCGAGCGTCAAATGACCCATCGACTTAGAGGCAGTTCCACCGGGCTGTGTCCAACTTTCATTGACCTCCGGTGGCGGGAGCAAGACCTGAATGTCGGCAATCGTCTTATCGACCTCAACGCCATTTTCCGCGACAAGGATAGCGACTCGATTGCCCAGCGTCGGTGTCTTGCGCTGACCGGGTTTGATGAGGTTGCAAGCGCTGAGCGCCAGCAATGCCGCGATGGCGACGGAAACCTTCCAAGACCTGTTCATCGCGCCTTCTTTTCCTCATTCTGCTGAACGGCATCGACGCCCAGCGTCCCTGCCATCTGCACCGCCCGTTGCCGGATCGATTCAGGGACCGATTGCTCGGCGGCAATATCAGCAAACAAACGCCCCGCCGCCGCAGTTTCTTTCAGGCGCAGCTGTGCAACCGCCACCATTTCCCCGGCTGAGCCGAACCACGCGTTGTCCTTGATAGCAAACGGCTTTAACCGTGCGATCACCGTCTCAGGCTTTAACGTGTCATATTCAGCGCTGGTTTGGCGGATCAGCGCCAGGTCGCGAAAGGGCTGGCCAACGGACGTGTCATTAACGACCTCGGCGAATTTGGCAGCGGCCCCCTTCAGGTCGTTCTTCTGGAGCAGGATATCAGCCTCGACGAATTTTGCTGTGACACGGTAGCCCGATACGCCAGATATTGAGAGATCAGCAAGCGTCGGCGTCGCCGATTTCTCATCGCCAGCACCCAGTTTTTCCAATGCAAGCGTTAGCAACCGGCCCTGCTCACCGGCCAGTTCCTGCTGGCGGTTCTGCCAGAACAATACACCTGCAAAAAGCGCGAGCCCGCCAAGCACCGCCACTATCAGCCACCGGCCATAACGCGTCCAGAACTGCGCGGCCTGATCGCGGCGGAGCTCTTCGTTCACTTCGCGCAGAAATGCTTCATTGGTTGGTGGCGGTAGAGCCAAGACATACTCCATCTCAGGAATTGGAAGGGGCGGACCTTAGCGGCGCGTCATCTGAAACGAAAGGGCTCAATCCTTGGGCGCGTAGGTCTGGTCTGCGGTCGGAAATGCGCGTGACCTGACCTCACGCGCATAGGTTTCAACAGCGGCGGAAATACGGCCAGCCATATCGTCAAACCGCTTCACGAACCGCGGTGTGCGTTCAAACAGCCCGAGCATATCCTCGGTCACCAGCACTTGGCCGTCGCAACCGGCCGATGCGCCAATGCCAATGACGGGGCATGATACTTCTGATGTCACCGTGCGCGCGAGTGGTTCCACAATGCCCTCGGCAACAATCGCAAATGCGCCTGCTTCGGCAATTGCTCGTGCATCTGCGACAATCTTGGCATGTTCGGCATGGCTACGGCCACGCGCGCCGTATCCGCCAAGCGCATTTACCGCCTGTGGGGTCAGACCGATATGCCCCATCACCGGAATGCCACGCCTGGACAAGAAAGCGACCGTTGGCGCCATCGCCTCGCCGCCCTCAAGCTTGACCGCCGCCGCACCCGTTTGTGCCATCACACGCGAGGCCGATGAAAAGGCGTGTTCAGGGCTTTGCTCATAACTGCCAAACGGCATGTCGATCACCACGACTGAATGATAACTGCCGCGCACAACCGCCGCGCCATGCGCGCACATCATGTCAAGCGTGACCTGTAAGGTCGACGGAAAGCCATAAATCACCTGCCCCAGACTGTCGCCAACGAGCAGAATATCGCAATGCGGATCGAGCAGTTGCGCCATCCTTGCGGTGTAAGCGGTCAACATTACCAACGGCTCCTTGCCCTTGCGACTGAGGATCGCAGGCACGGTCAGCCGCTTCATTGGCGCCGGAACCGGATTGGCGCGGCTGGTCGAAGTGTCAATCGTGAAGGTCGTGGACATGGCGCTTGTTACAACCTCACCGCGCCAATCGCCAGAGTTGTCACACAATCGCGACCCCTGCCAAATCGGCGAGCCCGACGGTGCTTGTCAGCCGACCTTCACGCCCTTCCAGAACGCGAAATAGCCCTTGATATTGGCTGCCTTTTCCTTGGGCTCAGGATAATACCACACCGCATCCTTGTTGCGCGCGCCATCGATGACAATTGTTTTGTAACTGGCATCGCCCTTCCAGGGGCAATGCGTGTGCAGGCCACTGTCTTCAAGCAGTTCGGCCTTGATCGAATCGGGCGGGAAATAATGGTTGCCCTCAACAACGATGGTCTTATCTGACGTAGCAATGATCGTGTCGTTCCAGGTGGCGGTCGGCATGGGGAGGGCTCCTGATGGTGAGCTGGATATGGGGTCGCGGGGTGGAGCCGCAAGGGCAAGAGAGCAGATCCAAAGCAGACGGCCTACACCAACTCAAACGTTATGGTAACTTCATCGCGTCACCCCAATACAAGTCCGGGGAGACGGGGTGCGAGGGCAGGCTATGCTGCATCTGCAAAGGCATTGGATCAGCAGGCCGACACCCTACCCCCCAAGCGCCCCATAAACCGCCGGATCAAACCCGATAATCACCCGCCCCTTATGCTCCAGCACTGGGCGTTTGATCATTGATGGGCTCGCCCGCATCAGCGCGACTGCCTTGGCGGCGTCGATATCCTGCTTGTCGGCGTCGGCAAGTTTCTTGAAGGTGGTGCTGACGCGGTTGAGCAGTTTTTCCCAGCCGCAATCCGCTACCCAGCCCTGTAATCGCGCCGCATCAACGCCTGCGGATTTATAATCATGAAAATCATAAGCGATCCCCGCGCCCTCAAGCGCCGCGCGCGCTTTTTTGATGGTGTCGCAATTCTTGATGCCATACATTGTTGTCACAGCAATTTCCATATCAGCCACATTGCTCCGTTCAAGCGATAGCGGGCTATCGTCAGCGCGTCAGTATGTTTGAAACCCTTATCAAAATCGGATGACGGTCGATGCTCCGCCGTGCTATATCCATACGACACGTAAGGGAGACAGTCACATGCCGAATCCAAGTCCTTGGGAACACCACCGCGCCGCTGGCGTTGCCGACGATATCGATTTTGAGATCAAGGGCCAGGAGCTGCAATTTGTCGAGATCGAGCTTGATCCTGGCGAGAGCGCGGTTGCAGAAGCAGGCGCGTTCGTCTGGAAGGATGCCAGCATCGGCATGACTACGGTCTTTGGTGATGGCAGCGCGGATACTGGCGGCGGCTTCATGGGAAAGTTGCTGGGCGCGGGAAAGCGGCTCGTGACGGGTGAGAGCCTGTTCACCACCGTCTTCACCCACAACGGCGTCGGCAAGGCGCGTGTGGCCTTCGCCTCGCCGACGCCGGGCGCGATCCTGCCGCTCAAATTGTCTGATTATGGCGGTTGCCTGATCTGCCAGAAGGACAGCTTTCTGGCCGCCGCGAAGGGTGTCACGATCGGCATTCAGTTTCAGCGGCGGGTGATGACCGGGCTGTTCGGCGGCGAGGGCTTCATTATGCAAAAGCTCGAGGGTGATGGCTGGGTGTTCGTCCAGATGGGCGGAACCGTGGTTGAACGCACGCTTGCGGCAGGTGAACAGCTCCATGTCGATACCGGCTGCCTTGCCGCCTACACCCCCAGCATCGATTTTGATCTTGTGACGGCGGGCAATGTGCGCAGCGTGTTGTTCGGCGGCGAGGGGCTTTTCTTCGCGCGGCTGACCGGGCCCGGCAAGGTGTGGATACAATCCCTGCCCTTCTCCCGACTCGCCGGGCGCATGCTGGCGGCGGCGGGGCCAAGGGGCGGTCAGAACCGGGGCGAAGGTTCCGCGCTGGGTGGGCTCGGTAATTTGATCGGCGGCAACGATTAAGCGCCTCATTTGGTGGATTGCACAACCGGGGGGAGGACAGCCGGCCCTTCCCCTTGGCTCCCGCGAAGAACCTGCTGCAATCGTTTTTGGTCAAGCCCGCCTTCCCAGCGAGCAACCACAATCGTCGCCACGGCATTGCCAATGAAATTTGTCAGGCTGCGGCATTCGGACATGAAGCGATCGATTCCCAGGATCAGTGCGAGGCCCGCCACCGGCACCGTTGGCACAATCGACAAAGTGGCTGCCAAGGTGATGAACCCCGCGCCAGTGACTCCCGCCGCGCCCTTTGAGCTGACCATTGCCACGGCAAGTAACGTGGCTTGCTGGCCCCACGACAACTCAACGCCCGTTGCCTGCGCAATGAACAAGGCGGCAAGCGTCATATAGATATTCGTCCCGTCAAGATTGAACGAATACCCCGTCGGAACAACCAACCCAACCACAGCCTTGTCGCACCCTGCCGCCTCCAGCTTGGTCATCAGGCTGGGCAGTGCCGCCTCTGAAGATGAGGTGCCAAGCACGAGCAGCAATTCTGTGCGCAAATACGCCAGCAGGCGAAAGATCGAGAAGCCGTGGAGCCGCGCGATCCCGCCCAGAACAACCACCACGAATACCGCAGAGGTGAGATAAAAGGTCGCAACCAACCCTGCGAGACTGACAAGTGTGCCAAGACCAAATTTGCCGATTGTGAATGCCATTGCCCCGAACGCTCCAATCGGGGCCGCGCGCATCAGAATCGCAACGAGGCGAAAGATAACCCCGGTCAGCCGCTCGACAAGATCGATTATTGGGGCGGCCACCGGCCCGGAAACCGACAGGCTGATCCCAAACAAAATGGCGACGAACAGTGCCTGCAGGATCGACCCCTCGGTCAGGGCCGAGAAAAGGCTTGTCGGGATGATGTCGAGCAGAAAACCGGAGATGCTGGCATCATGCGCCTTGGCGACGAAATCAGCTATCGGGCGCTGGTCGAGCGATTGGGGCGCGATATGCATACCAGCCCCGGGCTGGACGACATTGGCGACCACAAGTCCGACGAAAAGCGCAAAGGTTGATACCACGAAAAAATAGCCAAGGGCCCTGGCCGCCACACGGCCAACCGTGCCAACCTTGCGCATTCCCGCTATGCCGCCGGTGACAGACAGAAAGATCAGCGGCGCAATGACCATCTTCACCAGCTTGATAAATCCGTCGCCAAGCGGCTTCAGCGACTGACCCAATACCGGCCAGAAATGGCCGATGAAGACACCCAGTGAGATTGCCAGTAGCACCTGAAAATATAGATGCTTCCAGAAAGCGCGCGGCTGTGACCCGGTGGTATTTGCCAAAGACATCATCATTACGCTTCGTGTCCCCGCCCAATATCATTCGCGCGATGACCGTGGCGTCGGCTTCGCTGCATAGCAAGTTTGCGGCATTGAATGGGACTGCTCACGTGGCGCAATTGCTTGCCAAGCGTGACGCGTCGGTCCAGAACCCGCGACCATCGGGGGGAGTGAATCGATCACATCGCGGCGGGGGAAGACGGTTGCACTATGGCTGAAACACCCGATGGCATCGGCGGCGCAACCAAGCCAACCAGCCAATCGCCGTTCAACCTGAATCGGCTCAATCACAAAATGGCGGAGAGCTGGGCCGGCCGCGGCACGCGGTTCCTGCCCTTTGCTGATGTTGCCAGTGAGGAGGTGCCGCTCAGCCGACTGCTGCGGCTGTCGCTGATCCAGGTGTCGGTCGGGATGACGATGGTGCTGCTTGTTGGCACGCTCAACCGGGTGATGATTGTGGAACTGAGAGTACCCGCCTCGCTCGTGGGTATCATGCTTTCGCTGCCCTTGCTGTTCGCCCCATTCCGGGCGCTGATTGGCTTTAAATCAGACATCCACCAGTCCGCGATTGGGTGGCGACGGGTGCCCTATCTGTTTCGCGGCACCATGCTGCAATTTGGTGGGCTGGCGATCATGCCGTTTGCCTTGCTTGTTTTGGCTGGTTCCGGCCAGTCGGGCAATTTGCCGTCCTGGGTCGGGCAGAGTGCGGCGGCGCTGGCTTTTCTGCTGGTCGGGGCGGGACTGCACACCACCCAAACCATCGGGCTGGCGCTCGCCACCGATCTGACACCGCCTGAACAACAGCCTAATGTGGTCGGGTTGATGTATGTGATGCTGCTGATCGGATCGATTGTCAGTGCGCTGGTGTTCGGTGCAGCACTGGCGGACTTCACTGCCGGAAGATTGATACAGGTCATTCAGGGATCGGCCGTCATCACGATCTTCCTCAATTTTGCGGCACTGTGGAAACAGGAATCGTTCCGCCCCGGCCATCTGCGTCCACCGGCCCCCGCGCAGCAGCCAAGCTTTCGCGAGTCGTGGGATCGCTTCATCGGTGAAAGTCATGCGATGCGGCGGCTGATTGCAGTTGGCCTGGGCACATTGGCGTTCAGCATGGAGGATATCCTGCTCGAACCATATGGTGGCCAGGTGCTGATGTTGGGCGTTGGTGCCACCACCAGATTGACCGCCGCTTTTGCCGGGGGCGGGTTGATGGGTTTCGCCCTCGCGTCACGGATTTTGAGCCGGGGCGCTGATCCTTTCAAAATGGCAAGCGAGGGTGCGATGTTCGGCATCCCGGCCTTCTTGATGGTTATTGCGGCCGCACCGACACAGTCTGTGCCGCTCTTCACGCTGGGCGTATTACTGATTGGCTTTAGCGGTGGGCTGTTCGCTCATGGGACGCTGACGGCGACGATGCAATTTGCCCCGAAGAACCAGATCGGGCTCGCGCTGGGCAGCTGGGGCGCTGTGCAGGCAACCGCAGCGGGCGCGGGCGCTGCGATCGGTGGTATTATACGCGATCTTGTCTCTCGCGCGGGCTTAACCGGCCCATGGCCCCTGGCGGCTGGCGGCTATATCGCCGTCTATGTGCTTGAGGTGGCGCTGCTGGTGGTAACCATTATCGTGATGTATCCCCTGCTGAGGAAGCAGGTTTCAGGCGGTGGCCAAAAACCAGTTACGAGTTGATTGCACCAAAGTAACTGATACTCGTTGGGTAACGGGACTTGCAGCGCAGAACGACACCTCCCGAGCGGGTAAGGCGACCCTGCAATCTCCAGCAAGAGCACGCTTTACCCGCAGGGAACGACGCTGCGATCAGCGCTTGGTCTTGAGAAAGGCAATAACATCCGCACGGTCTTGCGGCTTCTTCAGGCCCCCAAAGGCCATCTTGGTGCCGGGCATGAACTTCATCGGCGCTTCCAGATATCGAAATAATGTCGCTTCATTCCAAGTGACGCCGCTCTTCAAATTAGCAGCAGAGTATTTGAACGCTGGCACAGTCCCCGATTTGCGGCCGACGACCGCGTGCAGCGACGGTCCGATCCGATTCACGCCCTTATCGACGACATGGCAAGTCTTGCATTGGATGAACACCTTTTCGCCGGCCGCGACAACGCCCTTTGGCATGGGTGGCGCTGTTTGGGCAGCAACAGGCGCAGCGACGACGATGGCAACAACAGCAGTGAGAAGCAACGACTTGATCATGGTGGTTTCCGTTCCTTGTATTTACCAATTCCATAATATAGCGCGCGGCCAGACGCAATCAAAAGGCGAATGGAATAAAACCGGGCTGATCAATCGGTGAAATCCGGCCTTCCGCTGAACCTGGGACGCTCGCCGCCGACAAAAGAACCAGCAGGACGTCGCGCCACGCCCGGGGCGACGCGCATCGGGTGGCGGTGCCCGTTGTTCCTGTGGATAATCGAGCGAAATACCAGCCATAAGCACTGGGTCGGCAACCGGTTCGCTTCCCGAACGCCCCCTTTGAGCGCTTGCGATCCATAGTTTTTTTGAGCCAGGCTGGAGCAAACACGCCAGCACCCTAACCCGCATTACGCAGTTATTGATAAACCCCTGAAACAAAAAAAGCAGAAGCCAATGGCCTCTGCTCTCTTTGGTCACTGTCTGCTCGACTGGCTAAACCCGCCAGCATAATTCGCAATCAGGGTTCAATTGTATTGGTTTCTGCAGCAGGAGCCATTTCAGCAGGCGCTGCTTCCATGGCTGGCGCCGAAGCCGTCTCAACGACAGCTGCTGGCATTGCCGCACCACCCTGCCAGAAGGCTGAAAACCAAGTCGTGTTCATCAAGATTGAACCATGCACCAGCAATGATGCAGCAACAAAAGCGATGAAAAACAATGGCACACCAATGGTTGGCTTTACATAAAGCCAGATTCTTCCTTCATTCATGATCAATCCTCCCGATCAATGCAGCCAGGGGGTCAGCATGAACGCAAGAACGTGCGCACATACCGCAATAGCAAGATAGATGCGGGTACCCCACATCAAACCTTGCTGGATTTCATTCGCCTGTCCCAGAGTCAACCCGGACGGGTAAATCATTGTCTCGTCAGCCACTTCGCAATCTCCCTTCGCCACTCGTCTCTTTTGCCCTGCCTGCGGAAAAACCGTCGGTCAGGCCAAGAAGGACTGCCCTAACGGCAGACCCCCTCCCACTTCACACGAGTATCGCGATCACAAATTCGCCAATCGAAATCAGTTACGGTGCCACCGAGTCTGCTCGTGTAAGTGTCATCTTAACTTAACAGTTGAATGTGTCAATATATAGAGACACTAGTTTTCTGTGGCTAAAGTTCCAGCTCAATCACGGGTTTAACCGTGCAATTT
>JBBQAU010000055.1:0-12246 GCA_038316685.1 Sphingomonadales bacterium | reverse complement strand
ATCACTTGGACGCCATTGACCTGCGCCCACTTAGCGAGCGCAGCTTGGTTCTCCGGGCCGACAAGCGCCATAACCTTGTCCGCGTCCGCCGCGCTAACAGATCGTGTGGCTACCGCGTTCTGGATGATCGTCCGCGCTGCTGCTTCGGCGTTGCCCAAAGGGCCAAGCAGCAAGCCACACACAAAAAGCGCCGCATCGCAATCCTCCATCGACCCTTGACCTCATGGAGATCAGCCTTGTCCAAGTCGTGATTGAACGCAAAATTGCCGGGTGTGAACCAAAAAAATTTTATCTGCGGGACCACCGTCACAGATCCGCCGATCCGTTCGGCCCGCCCCCCGGGGGGTTGTACCCCCCTCGACCAAAAACAGTCAGCATACCCATGGGCCGCGCGTTGGCCCTTTCCCCCGCCGGACTACGCGCGGGACACATTTGCGCTGAGGGGCTGACAGGATCACCTTTTTCACAGCCTGATGCCTATCTGATGCCTGATGGCCATACGCCCAAGGGGGCGACACTCTAATGGCGATCTAAGTCATTGAAATTGTGGTGGACGCACTTGGGCTCGAACCAAGGACCCGCTGATTAAGAGTCAGCTGCTCTACCAACTGAGCTATGCGTCCATTTCCGGGTGGTCGGCTTTTCCCTTTGAGGTGCCGTTGCGATCGGAACGGCGCGGTTAGCATCGGCGGGATGGGATTGCAAACCCGATCATCTGACTTTCAGAAACGGACGGCCTGCCGGTTTTGCCGTTCGATCGACATCAGGATGCCCAAACATATCATAAAGGTCATTTGTGATGAACCGCCCCAACTGATCAAGGGCAACGGCACACCGACAACGGGGGCGAGCCCCATCACCATCGCGATGTTTATTGAGACATAAAAGAAAATCGTGGTGGCGATGCCAGCGGCGGTCAGCTTGGAGAACCGGCTCTCGGCCCGCAGCGAGACGGTGATACCCCACTGGATAATCAGGAAAAAGGCGATCACGAGCAACACGCCGCCCACAAGTCCCCATTCTTCCATCATCGTTGCAAGCGCAAAATCGGTATGCCCCTCGGGTAGATAATCGAGATGACTTTGGGTGCCGTTCAGGAAACCCTTGCCGAATATACCGCCCGAGCCAATCGCGATTTTAGACTGGCTGATGTGATAGCCGGTCCCGAGCGGGTCACTTTCGGGGTTGAGGAAGGTCAGGATGCGGTTGCGCTGATAATCGTGCAACACGAAGTTGAAAACCAGGGGCACGGCCGCTGCTAAGCCAATCGCACCGCCCGCGAATAACCGCAACGGAATGCCAGCCAGAAACATCACACTGATACCCCCGGCAGTGATCATCAACGCCGTCCCAAGGTCTGGCTGCTTCATGACCAGGGCCGCCGGGATGCCGATGAGCAGCAGCGCGGGCCATATTGCACCAAATCTGCGCGTTTCATTGGGGGGCAGGTTGTCATAAAACTTGGCGACCGCAAGCACGATGCACGGTTTCATCAACTCTGAGGGCTGAAGCCGGGTGATCCCTATGTCTAGCCAACGCTGGCCACCGCCGCGGACTGCACCGATGAGCTCGACCAGAATGAGCATGGCGATCAAAATTGCGTAGCTTGGCAGACTGATCGCGCTCCAGGTCGTTTCGCGCACGCGTGAGAGCAGAATCGCTGCCGCCAGGAGGCCCGCGAACCGGACGCCCTGGGGCAAGGTCCACGGTCTGACAGACCCGCCCGCCGCCGAATAGAGCACCACCAGCCCGAAACAGCCAATCGCCATGACGAGCAGAATGATTCGCCAGGGTAACTGAGCGAGCGGCGCGGGGACGAATTCGTAGCGTCCACTCATCGGTCAGGATTCTCTGTCGTTCCCTCGGCGGCAACACCGCCCGCTGTCGTGTTGCCGACAAAGGCGGCAGTCGCACTGCTCGCGGCGGTGGCGGCATTGACAGCCGGTGCCTCGGTGGCGGCAGTTGCCTCAGTTTCGGTGGCGGCAGCGGCGGGTTGGCTTGCGGCCAGACGATAGTGTTCAGTTTTTGCGGCCATACGACTGCGGATATCGCCGCCCCAAGTCGGCTCGACGTCGGCGAGTGAGGCCATCGCACGGGTGCGATCAAACAAATAAGTCATGATGTCCCGCCCGATGAGCGGGGTGTCGAGGTTGCGCGTCGTATGGCCATTATGTTCGAGTACGACAGCGGCGGCATAGCGCGGATTGTCGGCAGGTGCGAAGCAGACGAACAGCGCGTGGTCGCGCAGCTTAAAGGGAAGCTGGCCGTTTGTGAGCACACCTGATGCACGCTCGGCCATGGTAATGCGGCGGACCTGGGCGGTGCCCGTCTTGGCGGCCAGGCTCACGCCTGGTATCTGCATCCGCGCAGCACCCCCGGTGCCGCCGCCGTTGACCACGCCGAACATGGCCGCCCGGACCAGTTCGAGATGGGCCGGATCTAAGCCAAGAGAGGCTGCTTCATTGCTCGCGCGTCCTGCCAAAATGGTGGGTTGCAGCATTCGACCGGAGGCGAGGCGTGACGCCATGACGGCCAGTTGCAAGGGATTGGCGAGGACATAACCCTGCCCGATCGAGGCGTTGATCGAATCTGCAACGGTCCATTCCGTTTTGTATTTTTCGAGCTTCCACTTAGGGTCTGGCATGGTGCCATAGCGTTGCGAGCTGAAAGGGAGATCGAATTTCTCACCCAGGCCGAGCAACCGCGCGACCGGGGCGATCCGATCATAGCCAAGCCGACGAACCATTTCATAGAAGTAAATGTCACAGCTCTGCATGACGGCGTTGCGCATATCGAGTGCCCCGTGGCCGCGCCGCTTGTGGCAATGGAACACGCCAGATCCCACTCGTAATGCCCCCGAACAACTAACGCGTTCATTAGGATCGACGCCTGCCGAAAGAAGGGCGAGCGCGTTCATGGGCTTCACCGTTGACCCAGGCGGGTAAAGCCCCTGCAGCGCCTTGTTCATTAACGGCACATGGTCGTCGCCCGATAACATTTGCCATTCGAGACGGCTAATCCCGTCGGTAAAGCTGTTTGGATCATAAGCCGGCATTGAGACCATCGCGAGCATTTCGCCGGTACGACAATCAATCACAACGGCTGAACCCGAATTAGTACCGAGCCGACGCGCGGCATATTCCTGCAACCCGGCGTCGATCGTCAGCCGCGTTGTTGCCCCTGGAATATCCTGTTGAGTCGCGAGTTCCTTGATGAGTTTGCCGTGCGCGGTCACTTCGACCCGTTTCGCCCCCGGGCGTCCGCGCAATTGCGGTTCCAAAGCTTTTTCAAGACCATCCTTGCCGATTTTGAAACCCGGCGTGATCAGCAAGGGGTCTTTTGTTGCCTTATATTGTTCGGCAGAGGCCGCCCCGACATACCCCGTCAGGTGGGCAACTGCGGCGCCGGCTGGATAGCTTCGGGTAAATCCCCTCGTGGGGGCGACCCCTGGCAGTTCATGCAACCGGATGCTGACAGCGGCAAATCGTTCCCAGTCCAGATTCTCGGCCACTTTGACGGGTTGAAATCCGGCCGCGTGCTTGAGATCGAGGTTGATCCGCGCGACATCTTCGGGGGCCAGGCCCAAAAGACCTTGCAACAGGCGTAGAACACGATCTGGATCTTTCAGCCGATCAGGAATGATATCGATCCGAAAATCAGTGCGATTGCTGGCGATCGGGATGCCGTTGCGGTCGATCAGCCAGCCGCGTCTCGGCGGCACAAGCGTCATGTTGACCCGGTTGCTTTCCGACATCAGCCGGTAATGCTCGTTCTCGGCGACTGACAGCCACGCCATCCGGCCCGCTAACACGATGCCTACCCCGATTTGCGCAGCCCCAAGTGTGACTGCACGTCTGCTGAAACTGAAAGATTGCGACGCTTCAGTGATCATCCGCGTTGGGCGAATCACACCAAAGTCCGTTCGCGGTTCAGCATCGCACACAAGGTGGCAGTTAAAGGATATAACATAATCGATACAATGATTTGCAGTCCGATTGCAATATCGACACGCGCTTCGATCGGCGCGGCTGCCAACCGACCGATAATGATGCAGACAGCGATCGCAGCGGCTGCAAGCAACCAGTCTTGCCGAAAATCTCTTGATACTAACCGTTGTTCCAGCAGGTCGATGATAAGCGCGCTAACACTCCAAAGAAAAATGGCGCTGCCAAAGGGCTGCCCACTGAACAGATCGTCAAACATGCCCAGCGGCAAGGCCGACCAGATCGGCAAGGCGTTTGGTCTGCCCAGCCGCCATCCCAGTAGTAACAATAGTCCGAAGGGCGGTAGCACCGGGAAACTGGCAATCCAGGGGATCAGCGTCAGCAGTGAGCCTGCCATGACTGACAAGACGGGTATCAGCCAACCGGCAACCGGTGGCAGAGCGGTATCAAAAGGGCCGCGTAGCCGCGCCATCAGCGTGGCTTGGCATCATTGTCAGGGATCGGCAGATAGGCGGCCTCTACCAATGCCAGATCTAGGGTGTCCGGCGGCGACAGCGGGCGGGCAGTGGCAAGGTCCCGACTGCGGCTGATAATTCGCGCGACCGGGACATTGGGGAAAAATATGCCGCCGATGCCAGAAGTAACCAGCAGTTCCCCGGGTTGAAACTCGACGTTGGTCGCGTTGACCGAGCGTACTTCCAACGTGCCGTCCCCGCGCCCGGCGATGATGGCGGGCACCCCGTCGCGCGCCCGTCGCACCGGCACGATGCTCTCTGGATCGGTCAACAGCAGGACCCTGGCCGTGTTTGGTCCGGTTTCGACGATACGGCCGATCAGGCCGATGGGTCCGCGTACCGGCTGACCATCGCCGACGCCCTGGCGCGATCCAGCATTCAGCATGGCATAGCGCCGTGTGCTTGACGCCGATGAACTCACCAGTCGCGCAGCCACGACGACGCTGCTTGATCGTTCCTGCAAGTTGAGTAATTGCTTGAGCCGCTGGTTTTCATAATTGAGCGCACGCGCGCGCTGCGTCAGCGCAAGGTCATTCTCAATCTGCTTGCGTAGCCCCTCGTTGCGTTGTTTTAGCGCAAAATAGTCGCCGACAGTATTAGGGATCATCCGGATGTTGCTGCTGATAAAAGACGCTGCTGACGCCACAGGGGTAGTCAATTCGGCCGCTGCTGTCCGAAGTAAGGTGAATGTCCGGGGATCAAAGGTCGAAACAAGCAAGATGACGCCGGCGACGACAGCCCCTGCCACGGTTGCGACATAGCCGAGAAAAAGACCATATTGCGCCCGCCGCGAGAAGCCGGGGCTACGGTTGCGAGAACCCTCCCTTGCCGCCAACGTTTGTCCTTATGCGCTTAACAGGACGCCACGGAAGATCGGGTCTTCCAGCGCGCGTCCGGTCCCAATCGCCACGCAGTTCAGGGGGTCATCGGCAATCGTTACCGGCAAGCCGGTTTCATCGCGCAACACCTCATCCATCCCGCGCAACAAGGCACCACCGCCTGTGAGGACGATGCCCTGATCGACGATATCGGCAGCCAGTTCGGGCGCGGTATTTTCAAGCGCGATCCGAACCCCCTCAATAATTGTGCCGACAGGCTCGCTCAATGCTTCGGCGATCTGACCCTGATTGATCGTGATTTCCTTGGGTATCCCATTGACCAGATCGCGGCCCTTGATGTGGATCGTAAGGCCAACGCCGTCGAGCGGTGCCTTGGCGACGCCCACTTCTTGCTTGATCCGTTCTGCGGTGGCTTCGCCGATCAGCAGATTGTGATTGCGGCGGACGTAGGAAACGATCGCTTCGTCCATCTTGTCGCCGCCGACCCTGACGGAGTTGGTATAGGCAAGACCGCGCAGGCTCAGCACCGCGACCTCGGTGGTGCCACCGCCAATATCCACGACCATGGAACCGATTGGTTCAGTGACAGGCATGTCAGCGCCAATCGCCGCCGCCATCGGCTCCAGGATCAGCCACACCTGGCTTGCCCCGGCGTTGGATGCCGCATCGCGGATTGCGCGGCGTTCGACTGAGGTCGAGCCCGAAGGAACACAGATCACAATTTGCGGCCAGCGCATAAACCGGCGGGTGCCGCCGTGTACCTTGTGGATGAAATGCTTGATCATCTGCTCGGCAACATCGATATCGGCGATTACGCCGTCTCGCAGCGGACGGATCGCCTGAATGCTGTCGGGCGTTTTGCCCATCATCAGCTTGGCATCGTCGCCGACGGCCTTGACCCGCTTCACGCCATTAATTGTTTCGACCGCCACAACTGATGGTTCGTTGAGCACGATGCCACGACCACGCAAGTAGACCACGGTATTCGCCGTGCCGAGATCGATCGCCATGTCATGCGACATAAAGTTGAAAAATCGCGAGAAAATCATTTACATTCCCGTCAAAGGCCGGCTGCGTTGCGGCAGGAGGCAGTTCGCAATAACATATCGCTCCGCGCAGAGCAGGGATGAACCTCCCGCTCGGTTTTCTCTCTGCTATGGGTAGAGCAAGCCCGCCGCTTGGGCTAGAGCGTTAACCATGTCAATACGCCGTCTTCCCGAACATCTCGTCAATCGCATCGCTGCAGGGGAAGTGGTCGAAAGACCCGCCAGCGCTTTGAAGGAACTGATTGAAAACGCTATCGATGCCGGGGCGCACCAGATAATGGTCAAACTAGCGACTGGCGGGATCGATCTGATCGAGGTGTCCGATGATGGGACAGGCATGTCGCCTGCTGACATGACACTTGCGCTTGAGCGGCATGCGACCTCGAAACTGCCAGATGACGTAATCGAGGCGGTCGCAACATTGGGCTTTCGTGGCGAGGCGCTGCCGTCAATCGCCAGCGTCGCTCGGCTGACGATTGAAAGTCGGATCAGGGGCGCTGAGGGGTGGGCGCGGCAAGTTGATAATGGCGCGCTGATCCACGAAGGCCCTGCCGGCATTCCACCCGGTACCCGGGTTCGCGTCGAGGGTCTTTTCGAACGGGTGCCGGCAAGGCGTAAATTCCTGCGCACGCCAAAGGCCGAATATGCCGCCTGCCTGGATGTGGTACGCCGCCTCGCCATGGCGCGGCCCGAGATTGGTTTTGCGCTGGAGCATGACGGTCGCCTTGCGCTAAACGTCACGGCTTCGCCTGATCGTCCGGCGCGGGTGGCGCAACTGACTGACCGGGCGCTGGCAGACAACAGCGTGGCGGTTGACCTTGAGCGGGAAGGCATCCTGCTGGGTGGCGTTGCTGGCCTGCCAACCTTTAATCGCGGCGTCGCTGATCATCAATATTTGTTCGTCAACGGGCGTCCGGTGAAGGACCGCTTGCTGGTAGGTGCAGTGCGCGGTGCCTATGCCGATGTGCTCGCGCGGGATCGGCATGCAATCGTCGCGCTGTTCCTCGATGTGCCGAGCGACATGGTTGATGTGAATGTTCACCCAGCCAAGACCGAGGTGCGCTTTCGTGATCCGGCGCTGGTGCGCGGCCTCATTGTGTCGGGGCTGAGGCGCGCGCTTGACGCGGCTGGCCATCGCAGCGCGCAGCGTCCTGATGAGGCCGCGCTATCAGCATGGCAGAGCGAACCCATGCTGCCACCGTTGGTCGGTCGCGACAATTGGCCAGAAGCCAATAGATCGCGCTTCTCTGTCAATGACCGTCGCCCGACCTTCCTCAGCCCACCACCCCAGGCGCGCGGTGAACCCGCGTATGCGCCACCGCCCGAACCTATTGCCTTTCCGCTCGGCGTCGCGCGTGGCCAGGTCGCACAAACCTATATTGTCGCTGAGGCGGAGGATGGTCTGGTGATCGTCGATCAACACGCAGCGCATGAACGGCTGGTGCTGGAGCGGATGCGGCGCGGCATGGCGGCAGGCGTCATTGCCGCACAGGCGCTGTTGCTGCCAGAGGTGATCGAGCTTGATGAGGCGGCCTGCGACAGGCTCGACGCGCGGATCGCCGAACTTGCCGAATTTGGACTCGATCTGGAGCGCTTTGGGCCGCGCGCGATGCTCGTGCGCAGCGTCCCGGCGCTGTTGGGGCAGGGTGATGTGACCGGCCTGGTCACCGATCTCGCAGACGAGCTTACGGCTTATGACGAGGCCTTGTCGCTAAAGGAACGGCTTGATGATGTCGCCGCAACAATGGCCTGCCATGGATCGGTGCGGGCAGGCAGGGTGCTGTCGGTCGCTGAAATGAATGCGCTCCTGCGCGAAATGGAGGTGACGCCGCATTCGGGCCAGTGCAACCATGGCCGACCGACCTGGATCAAGCTGGCGCATAGCGACATCGAAAAACTTTTCGGGCGTCGGTGATCGGGGCACGGTTCCTGCTCGCCGGTGCCGCGTATTTTGCGGTTGTTTTTGCGCTTGGCTTCATTCTGGGAACAATCCGAACACTCGTGGTCGCGCGTTGGCCTGGCATCGCGATGTGGCAGGCGGTGCTGGTGGAGTTGCCGTTGATGCTCGGCTTCTCCTGGTGGGTCTGTCGAAAGCTTGTCGCCGGATTTCACATCGCAGCGACAATTGCGGCGCGGTTCTGGATGAGCGCTGTGGCGCTGGTCCTGTTGTTCCTGGCCGATGCGTGGGTCGGAAGCATCTTGACCGGGCAGACCTTTGGCAACCGGTTGCAGGCGATATTTGGCCCGGCAAATACAATCGGACTTATCGGGCAGTTTGCCTTTGGGTTTTTCCCGATTGTGCAGTTATGGACGGCCAAACCGCGAACCAATCGGCGGTGACGCGGCGGCGGCAATAATCGCCAAAAAAAAGCCGCCCGGAATTGTCCGAACGGCCTTTTTCAAGCATCGGCGGATCAAAGCCTCACGCTTCGGCGGGTTCTTCCGCTTCAGGCGCAGCCGTCACTTCGGCGGTAGCACCTGGCTCGGCATTGGGATCATAATCTTCGGTGAATCCGGCTTCGTCCTTTTCAAACATCGCCTCCATCACATTGACACCCTTGGCCTGCATCTCGGCCTCTTCTGGCGAACGAGCGATGTTGACCTTGATCATCACCGCGACCTCGGCATGGAGCGAGACCTTCACATCATAAACGCCAATCGCCTTGATCGGCTTGTTGAGAACGATCGCGTTCTTGGCGACCTTGTGGCCTTCAGAAGCCAGCGCCTCAAGCAGATCACGGACTGCAACCGAACCATAAAGCTGGCCGGTATTTGACGACTGGCGGATCATCGTGACCGTCACGCCGTCAACCGACTTCGCCTCTTCCTGCGCCACGCCGCGGCGCGCGGCATTTTCGGCCACAATCCGATCACGGTTGGTTTCAAACACTTTGCGGTTGGCTGCATTTGACCGCAGCGCTTTTTTGTTGGGCAGCAGGAAGTTACGCGCAAAGCCATCCTTCACGGTAACAACATCGCCAATAGCGCCGAGCTTGTCGACGCGTTCCAGCAGAATGACTTCCATCGGGGCGCTCCTTACTTAACGATATAGGGCAGCAGGCCCAGATGACGGGCGCGCTTGATTGCCTGGGCAAGTTCACGCTGCTTCTTCGCGCTCACCGAAGTGATCCGCGATGGAACGATCTTGCCACGTTCGGAGACAAAGCCCTGCAACAGGCGAACATCTTTATAGTCAATCCGTGGCGCATCCTTTGCTGAGAAAGGACAGCTTTTGCGGCGGCGGAAAAAAGGTCGTGCCATTGCTCTATACCTCCTTATTCGCCGTCAAAGTCGCGGCGTGGGCGATCGCCCCGGTCCGGACGGTCACCACGATCCATGCGGTCACCACGATCCATGCGGTCGCCCCGATCCATGCGGTCAGCGCCGCGACGGCTATCGCGATCCCGATCACCCTTGCGCATCATCGCAGAAGGTCCTGCCTCATGGGCGTCAACCTTGACCGTCATGTAACGGATAATGTCTTCGTTAATTTGGGTCTGGCGCTCAAGTTCAGCGACGACACCCGCAGGTGCGTCGATTTCGAGCATCACATAATGCGCTTTTCGGTTCTTCGCGATGCGATAAGCGATCGAGCGAAGGCCCCAATTCTCTGTCTTGACGACAAGGCCTTCATTGTCGGTAACGATCTTTGTGGCGGCTTCTGCCAGTGTCTCTACTTGCGCCTGTGCCAAATCCTGGCGCGCAAGGAACACATGCTCATAAAGAGCCATTTTATGTCCTTCATTCTGGCCGATCGCTGACGCCCGCACCATGCGAAACGCCCCTCCGGCTGTCGTCTGTAAAATATGACCAGGGCGAAAAGGCATCCTCCTCACTCCGATGACGCTGTCGTTTAGCGAAAATGTCGCGCAAAGCAAGGCCGCTTGCCAATCGGGGTTGAGCTTTCTAGTCCGACCTCCCTTCACTTTGAGGAACCGGAGACATGCGCGCGTTTATTTTTCCTGGCCAGGGCAGCCAGGTGGTGGGCATGGGAAAGGCGCTGGCGCAGGCCAGCCCCGTTGCGCGCGAAGTGTTTCAGGAGGTCGATGAAGCGATTGGGCAACATCTCTTCAGGTTGATGACCGAAGGTCCAGACGAGGCGCTCACGCTCACCGAGAACGCTCAACCAGCGATCATGGCCAATTCGATCGCGACGCTCCGGGTGCTTGAACGCGAGGGCAATATCCGGATTTCTGAAAAAGCGCATTTCGTCGCGGGGCACTCACTTGGTGAATATACTGCGTTATGTGCTGCTGGTGCCATGACGCTGCCGCTGACGGCGCGCTTGTTGAAGATTCGCGGCCGCGCGATGCAAAATGCCGTGCCTGTCGGAATTGGCGGGATGGCGGCACTTTTGGGTGCAACGCTCGATCAGGCAAAGGCCGTTGCAGAGGCCGCCGCTGAGGGCGAAGTGTGCGCCGTCGCCAATGACAACGCGGTGGGACAGGTTGTGCTCTCCGGTCACCTGGAAGCGATTGAGCGCGCGGTGGCGATGGCGAAGGCCATGGGGGCAAAAAAGGGCATGATGCTCAGCGTTTCCGCGCCCTTTCATTGCTCGCTGATGCAGCCTGCGGCTGATTTGATGCTCCATGCGCTCAAGGCAGCGCGTATTGACACACCGCTTGTGGCGCTTTTTGCCAACGTCCTCGCCGCGCCAATCACCGTCCCTGACGAAATTCGCGCACGCCTGGTCGATCAGGTGACAGGCGTCGTGCGGTGGCGCGAAACCATGCTCAATATGGCTGCGGCTGATATCGACTGCTTTGTTGAATTTGGCGCAAAGGTCCTGACGCCGATGGTGAGGCGAACGGTTGCCGATGCGGAGACGCAGAATATCCTATCGATGGATGATATTGAATCGCTGGCAAAGGCGCTGTGAGGAGAAAAGCCGATGTTTGATCTTTCGGGCATGACAGCGCTGGTGACGGGTGCCTCGGGCGGGATCGGTTCGGCCATCGCGCAGGCGCTGGCCGCGCAGGGCGCGCAGCTCGCTGTGTCCGGCTCAAATGCCACAAAGTTACAGGCGTTTCGCGACGGGTTGGGCGGCGATCATGTAGCTCTGCCCTGCGATCTGTCCGACGGTGCTGCCGTCGATGCCTTGGTCGGTCAAGCTGTCGAAGCGCTTGGCGGCAAGCTTGATATTCTTGTCAACAATGCCGGCGTCACCCGCGACAATCTGGTCATGCGGATGAAGGACGAGGAATGGGATCAGGTGATCCGAGTCAACCTGGAAGCTGCGTTCCGCTTGGCGCGCGCGGTTTCGCGACCAATGATGAAGGCGCGTTTTGGGAGGATTATCTCAATCACCTCAATAGTGGGTGCGACCGGCAATCCGGGCCAAGCCAATTATGCCGCTTCCAAGGGCGGGCTGACCGCCATGTCAAAGGCGCTGGCGCAGGAGCTGGCGAGCCGGGGCATTACGGTGAACTGCGTGGCGCCCGGGTTTATTACCTCGCCAATGACGGATGCGCTTCCCGATGCGCAGAAGGATGCGCTGACGCAGCGTATTCCGGCTGGACACTTGGGTGAGGGAGCCGATATCGGCGCAGCGGTGGTATATCTTGCCAGCCGTGAGGCGGGCTATGTCACGGGCCAGACAATCCATGTAAACGGCGGGATGGCAATGCTGTGATCAAGCGGCGACGATAGAATTGGTTGTCGGGAACCATATCGTTCCCGGCCCGTCAAATCGGGCACCATGCGGTTGGCAATTTGCCCGGTTTGGCCACGCGGACAGGCTGGACGCTTGACCGAGCTGGAGGATGATCACCACGCCCCCTTGCAACCGTTCCGCGCGCGCTCTAGGTGCGTTGATTAACACAAACCCAATGCTGAGAGAGGGATGAAAGCATGAGCGAGACCGCCGATCGCGTGAAGAAGATCGTCGTCGAGCACCTCGGTG
>JBBQAU010000054.1:0-12314 GCA_038316685.1 Sphingomonadales bacterium | reverse complement strand
GTCGGTGCCGTTGGTGCCAGCGGCGCAGATCATGGATTGCCCAATGGATTTTGACGGGCTGAAGGCGCTGGGTTCCGGCCTTGGCACAGCAGCAGTGATTGTCATGGACAAATCGACCGATATTGTCCGGGCGATCAGCCGCCTCAGCTATTTCTACAAACATGAAAGCTGCGGCCAATGCACGCCGTGCCGCGAGGGCACCGGCTGGATGTGGCGGGTTATGGAACGGATGCGGACGGGCGATGCCGATATCAGCGAAATCGACACGCTATATCAGGTCACCAAACAGGTTGAAGGCCACACCATCTGCGCGCTTGGCGATGCGGCGGCGTGGCCGATCCAGGGGCTGATTAAGCATTTCCGCCCGGAGATGGAACGCCGGATCATTGAGAAGCGCGGCGGTGGCGAAGTGCCGATGTTGGAGGCGGCGGAATGACAATTGAACAGGGCGATCTGATTCTTGAAATCCTCAAAAAGATGCAAGGCGATGTCGGCGAGATTAAGCGCGACATGTCGTCGCTGAACATGCGCGTTTCTGCGCTTGAGGATCATTTCCGGGGCACGCTTACGACGCTGTATGGAATTCAAGCCGATGTCGCGCATTTAAAAACACGTGTCGATAGGATCGAAAAGCGCCTCGGCCTGACAGACACGGAACATTGAGGCATGGCCATTCGAGCGATCTGGCAAAATTACGAAATCAGGTGTGGCGTGAAGCGAGGTACCGTCGAACGCAGAGACGCCTACCAATATGCTGACGTTTTTTTTCGTCTTGGCGACCCTCGGCTTGGCAAGGGCCACCATAAGGACAAAAATGCATTTCAGGTTGCGACGTTTGAGGAAGCTGACGCCTTGATCGGGCAAGGTTATAGCATTCGGCTGCGAAGCGGAGCGAGGAAGGCAAGCTTGAATGTTGCCGATGGCGTTGTGATCGAGGAATGGCCGAATGCCTAAGCTCAAAGTCGATGGCATCGAGATTGAAGTTCCTGTTGGTGCCACCGTGCTGCAGGCGTGCGAGCTGGCGGGGAAGGAAATCCCGCGTTTCTGCTATCATGAGCGGCTCAGCATTGCCGGCAATTGCCGGATGTGCCTCGTCGAGGTGAAGCCTGGGCCGCCCAAGCCGCAGGCGTCGTGCGCGCTACCCGCGGCAGAAAACCAGGAAGTGTTTACCAATTCGCCCATGGTCAGGAGTGCGCGCGAGGGGGTGATGGAGTTTCTGCTGATCAACCACCCGCTTGATTGCCCGATTTGCGATCAGGGGGGCGAATGCGATTTGCAGGATCAGTCGGTTGCTTATGGGCGCGGCGCATCGCGTTATGACGAGAACAAGCGTGCGGTGACTGAGAAATACATGGGGCCGATCGTCAAGACGGTGATGACGCGCTGCATCCAGTGCACACGCTGCGTCCGCTTTGCCGAAGAAGTGGCAGGCATTGAGGAGATTGGCGCGATCGGGCGTGGCGAGGATATGCAGATCACCAGCTATTTGGAGCATGCCGTCTCCAGCGAGCTATCGGGCAATGTAGTTGATCTGTGCCCGGTGGGTGCACTGACCAGCAAGCCCTACGCGTTTGAGGCGCGGCCGTGGGAGTTGAAGAAGACGCTGACGATCGATGTGATGGATGCGGTTGGCACCAATATCCGGCTCGATAGTCGCGGGCGTCAAGTGTTGCGCTGCCTGCCGCGCATCAATGAAGATGTGAACGAGGAATGGGCGACCGACAAGACGCGCCACGCGGTTGACGGGCTGGTGCGCAAGCGGCTTGACCGGCCGTTCGTGCGGACAGGCGGCAAGCTGGTCGAGGCGACTTGGGATGAGGCCTTTACAGCGATTGCGGCGGTGGATGCCGGATCGAGCGTGGCGGCGATTGCGGGCGATCTGGTCGATTGCGAAACGATGTATGCGGCCAAGGCGCTGCTCGGCCAGATGGGATCGACGCTGCTTGAAGGGCGGCAGACCGGCATGGCGTATGACGTCACCAATCTGGCGGCGGTTAGTTTCAACACGACGATTGCGGGGACTGAGCGGGCTGATGTGATCCTGCTCGTTGGCACCAATTTACGCTGGGAAGCGTCGCTGGTGAACACGCGGGTGCGCAAGGCGATCAAGAAGGGCGCGAAGGTCTTTGCGATCGGACCGGAGATTGACCTGACCTACAAGGTGCAGTGGCTGGGCAATGATCTGACGCTGCTCGGCAAGCTGCCCAAGGTCGCGGCAGATGCGCTGAAGACGGCGGACCGGCCGATGATGATCGTGGGTGGCGCGGCGCTCAAGAACGGGCATGGCGCAGCGCTCGCACTGGCCAAGAAATATGATCTGGTCCGCGATGGCTGGAATGGTTTCAACGTTGTGCATTTCTCGGCGGCGCGGATGGGCGGGCTAATGCTTGGCTATGCGCAACCGGGTGGCATTGCTGACGTGATCGCGGCTGTGCCAAAACTGGTGTTTTTCCTGGGCGCGGATGAATGTGATTTCGCGGGCTTTGCCGACAGCTTCAAGGTTTACATTGGCCATCACGGCGACAAGGGCGCAGCGCATGCCGATGTTGTGCTGCCGGGCGCGAGCTATGCCGAGAAATCAGGGACGTGGGTCAATCTGGAAGGGCGCGTCCAGCGCGGTGAGCGCGCGGTGTTCCCGCCGGGCGATGCGCGTGAGGATTGGACGATCCTGCGTGCGTTGTCGGCAGTGATGGGCAAGGCGCTACCATTCGACACGCTTGATGAACTGCGCGCGGCGATGGCGGTCGATGTCACGGCACTTGGCCAAACCGGGCTCGCGACGTTTGAGTGGAACCCTCCCGCGCTCAATGCCAAGGCGGCGGGCGAGATCGCTTATCCGATCAAGGATTTTTACCTGACCAACGCGATCTGCCGCGCGAGCCCGACGATGCAGCGATGCTCGGCGGAACTGATCCACGGGGAAAACTTCGCGCAGGCGGCGGAATGACGTCCTGGTTCACCGATCTCGGCATGTCGTTTGAGGGGGCGTGGTTCACCGCAACCCTGATCGATATTTTACTGATCGCGTTTCCGGTGATGCTGGCAGTCGCGCTGATCATTTACGCTGATCGCAAGATTTGGGCGTCGATGGCGCTGCGGCGCGGGCCAAATGTGGTCGGACCCTTCGGCATCCTGCAGAGTTTCGCCGACGGCCTGAAGGTGTTTCTGCAGGAAACGATCATCCCGTCTGCGGCGAACAAGGGGCTGTTTCTGCTTGCGCCGATCACGACCTTTACCGTTGCGTTGATCGTGTGGGCGGTGGTGCCGTTTCAGGCGGATATGATCTTGTCAAACATCAATGTCGGGCTGCTCTATGTGCTCGCGGCATCAAGCCTTGGCGTTTACGGGATTATTCTGGCGGGTTGGTCGTCTAACTCCAAATACCCGTTCTTCTCGGCGATCCGGGCCGCCGCGCAGATGGTGTCTTATGAGGTCGCGATCGGCTTTGTGCTGATCTCGGTCGTGTTATGGTCGGGCAGCTTCAATCTGGCGGCGATTGTTGAGGCACAGCGCAATACGCTGGGCATCCATCTCAACGCGTTCGGGTTCAACCCGCTGCTGTTCCCGATGGCGGTGGTGTTCTTCATCTCCTCGCTTGCTGAAACGCAGCGCGCACCGTTTGACCTGACCGAGGCGGAGAGCGAACTCGTCGCGGGTTACCAGACCGAATATTCGAGCATGTCGTTTGCGCTCTACTGGCTTGGTGAATATGCCAATGTCATCCTGATGTGCACGCTCAATGCGACGCTGTTTTGGGGTGGCTATCTGCCCCCACTCGATTGGGCACCGCTCTATTATGTGCCGGGCCTGATCTGGCTGTTCCTCAAGATGTGTTTCTTCTTCTTCCTGTTCAGCTGGGTGAAGGCAACCGTGCCGCGGTATCGTTATGATCAGCTGATGCGGCTGGGGTGGAAGGTGTTTCTGCCACTGTCGTTGTTCTGGGTGTTTTTGATCTCAGGATTTTTGATGCTTACCCGTGTGGGAATTTCGGCATGAATATTGGTCAAATCGTAAAAGCCTTCACCCTTTGGGAGTTCCTGAAGGCGCATGCGCTGACGCTGCGCTATTTCTTTCGGGAAAAGGCGACGATCAACTATCCGTATGAAAAGAACCCCATCTCTCCGCGGTTTCGGGGGGAGCATGCACTGCGACGTTACCCCAATGGCGAGGAACGCTGCATCGCGTGCAAGCTATGCGAGGCGGTGTGTCCCGCCCAGGCGATCACCATTGAGGCTGAGCCGCGCGATGACGGAAGCCGACGCACAACGCGGTATGACATCGATATGACCAAGTGCATCTATTGCGGGTTGTGCGCGGAAGCCTGTCCGGTTGATGCAATCGTCGAGGGACCCAATTTTGAATTCGCAACCGAAACGCGCGAAGAACTGATCTACGACAAGGCAAAATTGCTCGACAACGGCGACCGATGGGAAAGCGCAATCGCGTCAAACCTTGCCGCCGATGCGCCGTATCGGTAGGCGGCAGGCGATGTTCGTTTTACGCAAATCCTCCCCGGCAAGGGGAGGGGAACCGGCGCAGCCGGTGGAGGGGGCGGCATCCCTCACGCTGTGCTCGCTGTTCAACCCCTCCGCCACGCCGCTCTGCGTCGCGGTCCTCCTTTCCGTGCCGGGGAGGATTGACCGTTGATCCAGGCCTTTGCCTTTTATCTGTTCGCGTCGATTGTCCTGCTCTCTGCTGCGATGACAATTTCGTCACGTAACCCTGTGCATTCGGTTTTGTGGTTGATTTTCGCGTTTTTTAACGCGGCTGGGCTGATGTTGCTCGTGGGCGCTGAGTTTATCGCGATGCTGCTCGTGATCGTTTATGTCGGCGCGGTATCGGTATTGTTCCTGTTCGTCGTGATGATGCTCAACATTGATTTTTCACAAATGCGCAGTGGGTTTGTTCGGTATCTCTGGCCAGGCCTAGCGCTGGCGACCGGGCTGGCGATTGAGATTTTCATTGCCATTTGGTCCTGGAAGGCGGGGGGCATTGAACTGGGCCGCCGCCTCGCGCCGATCAGGCAAGATGTGCCGAACATCGAGGCGATCGGTAATCTGCTTTATAGCCGCTATCTGTTCGTCTTTGAAGGGGCGGGGCTTGTGCTGTTGGTCGCGATGGTAGGCGCGATTGTGCTGACGCATCGGCAACGTTCGGGCGTCAAGCCGCAAGATATCGCGCGACAGGTTGCCCGTCGCCCGCAGGATGCAGTGCGGCTGGTCGATGTGCCCGTCGGGCAAGGGGTGGAATTGTGATCGGTCTTGTCCATTACCTGGTCGTCGCGGCGATCCTGTTCACGATGGGGGTGCTTGGCATCTTCCTCAATCGCAAAAATGTGATCGTCATCCTGATGGCGATTGAGCTGATCCTGCTCGCGGTAAACCTGAATTTCGTTGCTTTCTCGGCGTATCTTCACGATTTGGTGGGGCAGGTGTTCGCGATGTTCGTACTGACCGTGGCGGCCGGCGAGACCGCGATTGGCCTAGCAATCCTCGTCATCTATTTCCGCAGCCGCGGCACGATCTCGGTCGATGATCTCAACCGGATGAAGGGATAGTCAGCCGGTGATCCAACTGATCGTCTTTCTGCCGCTGTTGGCAGCGATTGTTGCAGGGTTTGGCAACCGCGCGATTGGCAATATACCGGCCAAGCTGGTCACGACCGCCGCGCTGTTCGCCTCTTGCCTGCTCTCATGGCCGATCTTTCTGTCCTTTATCGCCGGCACCGCGCAGCCAAGTGTCGCGCCCGTGTTCACCTGGATTCAATCGGGTAGTCTCAACATCGACTGGGCTTTGCGCGTTGATGCGCTGACTTCAGTGATGCTGGTGGTGATCACCTCGGTCTCGGCGCTCGTCCATCTGTACAGCTGGGGTTATATGGAGGAGGACCCGGATCAGCCGCGCTTCTTTGCCTATCTGTCACTTTTTACCTTCGCGATGCTGATGCTCGTGACCGCCGACAATCTGGTGCAGATGTTCTTTGGCTGGGAAGGGGTGGGGCTCGCCAGTTATTTGCTGATCGGTTTTTGGTTTCGCAAACCAAGCGCAAGTGCCGCCGCGATTAAGGCGTTTGTGGTCAATCGGGTTGGCGACTTAGGCTTTATGCTCGGTATCTTTGGCACTTACCTCGTGTTTGATACGGTCTCGATCCCCGAAATTCTTCGGCTCGCACCGGGCATGGCGGGGTCAACAATTGGTTTCCTTTGGTTCCGTGCTGACACGATGACAGTGCTGTGCCTCCTGCTGTTTATCGGCGCGATGGGCAAATCAGCGCAGCTTGGTCTTCACACATGGCTGCCCGACGCGATGGAGGGGCCGACGCCTGTCTCCGCGCTGATTCATGCAGCGACGATGGTGACGGCGGGGGTCTTCATGGTGTGCCGCCTGTCGCCGATGTTTGAGACAAGCCCGTTCGCTTTGGGCGTGGTGACGACGGTGGGGGCCGCGACGTGTTTTTTTGCGGCAACGGTTGGGCTGGTGCAGACCGACATCAAGCGCGTGATTGCTTATTCCACCTGTTCGCAGTTGGGCTACATGTTTTTTGCAGCGGGCGTCGGGGCTTATGGCGCGGCGATGTTCCATCTGTTCACGCATGCCTTTTTCAAGGCGCTGCTGTTCCTGGGCGCAGGCTCTGTGATCCATGCGATGCACCATGAGCAGGACATGCGTTTCTATGGCGGTTTGCGGAAAAAGATTCCGGTCACCTTTTGGGCGATGATGATGGGGACGCTGGCAATTACCGGTGTTGGCATCCCCGGCGTGATTGATGGCCTGCCTGCGATTGGCTTTGCCGGTTTCCATTCCAAGGATGCGATCATTGAAAGCGCCTGGGCATCGGGCGAACAGGGCGCGTCGGTGATCGGGATGGTCGTCGCGTTGCTGACGAGTTTTTATTCGTGGCGACTGATGTTCTTGACCTTTTACGGCAAGCCGCGCTGGGCAGGGTCGGAGCATATTCAGCACGCGGCGCATGGGCATGGGCACGGGCATGGCAATGATGACGATGCGCAGGCCGCGCATACCGATCATGGCGCGCAGCATGATGATGGCACCGCGGGCTATCATCCGCATGAAAGCCCCTGGTCGATGCTGATCCCGTTGTTACTACTATCGGCTGGCGCGGTGGCGGCGGGCTATCTCTTTCACGGCGCATTTATTGAGCCGAAAGCGGGCGAGGAATTCTGGAAGGGCAGCATCGCGTTTCGCGAGCATCTGATGCATGCAGCGCATGAGGTGCCGTTGCTCGTCAAGCTGAGCGCGAGCATCGCAATGCTGCTGGGGCTTTATGGCGGCTGGTATGCATATATCCGCCATCCATCGCTGCCCGCAGCTGTCGCCGACCATGCCCGCGTTCTGCACGGATTTCTGCTGCACAAATGGTATTTTGACGAGCTTTACGATCTGCTGTTTATCAAGCCAGCCTTCGCGATCGGGCGCTTTTTTTGGCATCGCGGCGATGAGCAGACGATTGATCGCTTTGGTCCCAATGGTGCTGCGAGCATCGTTCAGATGTCGAGCCGCATGGCCGGACGACTACAAAGCGGCTATATTTACACCTATGCCTTTGTGATGTTGTTCGGGCTGACGTCTGTCGTCACCTGGGCGATTGCGAGCTGATGGCGATGGACGGTTTCCCCCTTCTCTCGCTGATGCTGGCGGTGCCTGCGATTGCGGCGATGGCCTGCCTGTTCCTTTCGCCGGGTGGTGCGCGCGCGCTGGCGCTCGGGGCGACACTGGTCGATCTGGTGCTAGGGGCGATCCTGTGGGCCAATTTCGATATTGGCGGCGCGCAGTGGCAGTTTGTCGAGCATGGTTCGCGCGGCGTGTTTGGCCTGTTCGGCTGGTCGCTGGGCATTGACGGCTTTGCGCTGATGCTGATCATGCTCAGCGTGTTTCTGATGCCGATCTGCATCGGGGCGAGCTGGACCGCGATTGAAAAGCGCGTGCCCGAATTTATGGCAGCGTTCCTCGTCACGGAGGTGCTGATGATCGGCACCTTTGCGGCACAAGATTTGTTCCTGTTTTACATTTTCTTTGAGGCCGGACTCATCCCGATGTACCTCATCATCGGCATTTGGGGCGGGGCGAACCGCATCTATGCCAGCTATAAATTCTTCCTCTATACGCTGCTCGGCTCCGTGCTGATGCTGATCGCGATGGTGTGGATGGCGCAGGAAGCGGGGACGACCGATATCCCGACGCTGCTGAAACATGACTTCCCGGTCTATGCGCAAACCTGGCTGTGGCTCGCGTTTTTTGCGTCTTTTGCGGTCAAGATGCCGATGTGGCCGGTGCATACCTGGTTGCCCGACGCGCATGTGCAGGCGCCAACCGCAGGCTCGGTGATTCTGGCGGGCGTATTGCTGAAGCTTGGCGGATATGGTTTTTTGCGTTTTTTGGTGCCGATGTTCCCAGAGGCCTCATCAAGCCTGACCTGGCTGGTGCTGGGGCTTTCGGCCGTGGCGGTGATCTACACGTCGCTCGTGGCGCTGGTGCAGAGCGACATGAAGAAGCTGATTGCCTATTCCTCGGTTGCGCACATGGCGATTGTGACGATTGGCCTGTTTGCCTTTAACCGGCAGGGGGTTGAAGGCGCGATGATTGTGATGCTCAGCCACGGGTTGGTATCGGCGGCGCTTTTCCTGTGCGTCGGTGTGATTTATGATCGACTGCATACCCGCGAGATCAGCCGTTATGGCGGGCTGGCGATCAACATGCCGCGATATGCGCTGCTGTTCATGGTATTCACGATGGCATCGGTTGGCTTGCCGGGGACGAGCGGCTTTGTCGGTGAGTTTTTGAGTCTGGCTGGGACCTATCAGGTTTCTACGACGATGACGCTGCTGTGCACCACCGGGATCATCCTGGGAGCGGCTTACATGCTCTATCTCTATCGCCGCGTCGTTTTTGGCGAGATCGTTCATGACGACGTGCGCGCGATGCCTGATTTGTCGATGCGTGAGATGGCGCTGCTCGCCCCGATTGCAGCGGCAGTGATGTGGATGGGTGTTTATCCCGAAAGCTTCCTCGCGCCGATGCGGAGCGATGTCGCGACCTTGGTCGCCCGCATAGACCGGGTGCGGCCCGCAGGTGATTCATTGCCGACGCCCGGTAAGCCCGCTGCCCCTGTCGCGCGTGCGGAGGCGCATTGATGGACTATACCAACAGCCTGCTGATGACCCTGCCGGAAATCGTACTTTCAATTGGCGCGCTGGTGCTCATGATGGCGGCAGCATGGGGCGGTCAGGCGGCGGCGCGGAGCATTTCCTGGACGGCGATTGCGGTGCTGGCGGGGGCAGCGATTGCGCTGTTCGGTCCTGCGTCCAGCGGCGGAGAGGCGTTTTATGGCCTTTACCGCGCGGATGCCTTTGCGGCCTTTGCCAAGGTGTTGATTTATGGTGCGGCGGCGGTTGCCATCGTCATGGCACCGCGTTTCTTCGACCAAACCAAAGGCGACAATTTGCGGCCTGAATATCCGGTGCTGATCCTCCTTTCGTGTGTTGGCATGGGGATGATGGTGTCGGCGGGAGATCTGCTGACACTGTATGTCGGGCTCGAATTGCAAAGCCTTGCTGCTTATGTGCTGGCCAGCTTCATGCGGCAGGATCAGCGGTCGGCGGAGGCGGGGCTGAAATATTTCGTGCTGGGCGCGCTGGCGAGTGGCATTCTGCTTTACGGCATGTCGCTGGTTTATGGCTTTTCGGGCACGACATTGTTTGACTCAGTGGCCACTGCCTATGTCGGGCAGCATTCAAAGGGCCTGTTGTTTGGGCTGGTGTTCGTGTTTGCAGGGCTCGCCTTTAAGATGAGCGCGGTACCTTTCCACATGTGGGCGCCTGACGTTTATGAAGGTGCGCCGACGCCCGTCACTGCCTTTTTTGGTTCGGCACCAAAAGTCGCCGCGATTGCGCTGTGTGTGCGCGTTGCCATTGAAGCAATGGGGCCTGCGACGTTTGAATGGCGACAAATCGTGGTTTTCGCATCGCTTGCCTCAATCGTGCTCGGCGCGGCAGGGGCAATTGGGCAAACCAACATCAAGCGGCTGCTGGCGTATAGCTCAATCAACAATGTTGGTTTTGCGCTTGTCGGCCTCGCGGCGGGGACCGAGCAGGGCGTAGCGGCGGTGATGATTTATTTGTCGATCTATGTCGTGATGACGCTCGGCAGCTTCCTCGTCGTCCTGCAGATGCGCGGGGCAGATGGCCAGCCGATCGAAACCATCGAAAGCCTGTCGGGCCTGTCCAGAACGCAGCCAAGGCTTGCGCTGGCGCTCGGCATATTCATGTTCTCGCTGGCTGGCATCCCGCCCTTGTTTGGGTTTTACGCCAAGCTCGCGGTGTTTTGGGCGGCGGTGCAGGCGGGGTTGTTCGTTTTTGCCGCGCTCGGCATCCTGGCATCGGTGATCGGTGCTTATTATTATCTGCGGATCGTCAAGACGATGTATTTTGATGAAGCGACGACCGCCTTTGCGCCGATGGAGAGCAAGGTGGAGGGCGGATTAATCTTTGCGTCGGCGGCGTTCCTGTCACCGCTTGGCTATTTCGCGATCCCCGCCATGGGCGTTTGGAGTGTCGCGGCGGCGAGGGCGTTGTTCTGACGACGATCATGACGGTTGCCGAAACCGGATCGACTAATGCCGATATGATCGCCTTGGCTGCTTCGGGAGCGGCAGAAGGTCTGTGGCTTCGAGCCGAGCGCCAAACCGCTGGCAAAGGACGGCAAGGCCGCGAATGGGTTTCGCCTCCAGGCAATTTTTACGCGAGCACGCTGGTGCGATTGCGGCCGACTGATCCAGCGGCTGCGACGCTGGCGCTGGTGGCGGCGATTGCCCTGGAGGAAGCCGTGAGGGGGTGTCTGCCCGACGAAACGACGTCACGCCTTCAGATAAAATGGCCCAACGACCTGCTCATCAATGGCGCGAAACTATCTGGCATCCTGCTTGAGCGATCGGGCGATGCGATCGTGATCGGGGTGGGCGTCAATCTTGCCGATCACCCGTCAGGGCTTGACCGGGCGGTCACCAGTCTGGCGGCACATGGCGCAAAGTATGAACCGGGCGATTTCCTTCTGCATCTTGCCGAGACATTTGACCAATGGCTCGCGCGCTGGCGGGGGGAGGGCCTTGCCCCGATCCGCGACCAGTGGCAGGCGCGCGCGCATCGTAATGGCGTCGCGCTAACCGCTCGCCTGCCTGATGGCAGATCGGTTGATGGCGTGTTTGAGCGGCTGGATACTGACGGCGCCCTCATCCTGCGCTTGGCGGATGGCACAACCCGTGTCATTCACGCCGCCGATGTATTTTTGATTTAAGGGGCTGGTCCATGCTGCTCGCGATTGATGCCGGCAATACCAATATCGTTTTTGCACTGGTCAAATCGGGCAGCATCATCGCGCGCTGGCGGATCGCGACTGACCCGCGTCGCACGGCGGACGAATATGTCGTTTGGCTCAGCCAGTTGCTCAACCTTGAAGGCCATGATCGCAAAGACGTCAGCGGCGTGATTATCGCCACTGTCGTCCCGCGTGCGCTCCACAACCTGCAAACGCTGTCGAGAAAGTATTTTGATGCTGAGCCGCTTGTTGCGGGCCAGCCACCGGCGGAATGGGACTTTGAGATTGACGTCAAGGAACCGAACTCGTTGGGCGCTGACCGAGCTGTCAATACAATTGCGGCGCATGCGCTGCATGTCGGCGACCTGATCGTCATCGATTTCGGCACTGCCACAACCTTTGACGTTGTCGATTTTTCAGGGGCCTATAAAGGCGGCATAATCTGTCCCGGGATCAATCTGTCGCTCGATGCGTTAGTGACTGCAGCGGCGAAACTCCCCCGCATTGCCATTGAGGCACCCAGCGGGAATCATTCCGTCATCGGACGCGATACTGTCAGTCAAATGCATATTGGCATCTACTGGGGATATATCGCGATGATGGAGGGGCTCGTGACCCGCCTGAGGGCGGAGGTCGGGCGACCCGTTAAGGTGATTGCAACTGGCGGTCTGGCAAGTTTGTTTGAGCGCCAAACGAGTGTGTTTGATGCAATTGAACCCGATCTGACGATTCAAGGGCTGGCGATGTTGTGGGATCGCGCCCATAATAAGGCTTGATACACCATTATGGTCACGCTTGACCTGATCCTTAGTGGTCCTCCCATCCAGCGCCCTAGCTCATCGAGCAGACGGCGAGACGTGCGTTTTGCGCGAATGACAGCATAAGAAAGTTTACCAATTACGTGACTCCTAAAAACGAACTTCTGTTCCTGGCCCTTGGTGGCTCGGGCGAAATCGGCATGAACGTCAACCTTTATGGCTGCCA
>JBBQAU010000053.1:0-12602 GCA_038316685.1 Sphingomonadales bacterium | reverse complement strand
CCTGCTTCTGCATCCCCAGTGTGCGCATCAATGCAAAGGCCTGCAAACGGCGCGTGACCGATAACGACTGGGTTGAATAGACCAGAAAACTCCCCGTCAGCAGCGCGACAAGCGCCAGCATATCAAGATTGACGCGATAGGCGCGCGAAAGCGCGTCGGTCTGTGACGCCTGATCAGCATCGTCTATCAGCAGCGCGCCCGGTGGCAGGATTTTCGCCAAGCGCGCCCGGACCGCAGCGGGATCAGCGGAATCGCTGAACTTCAGATCAATGCGGTCAATCCGCCCAAGGCGGTCAAAGCGCGCTTGCGCCGCCGCAATATCGATGACGCCCAGTCGCCTGCCCTCTGCCACCGCTGACAAGACGCCGCGCACAATCAGTATTTGAGTCCGGCCATTGGCGCTGATCGACAACCGGTCACCAACCTTGGCGTGGCTTGCCGCCAGTGCAGCTGCGGATAGAAACAACGCATCTTCGGCGAATATTTCTGCACCATCGCGCCCCGCCCCGCCAGCGCTGATCCCCGCCATCGTCGGCGTGACATTGCCTGCGCGGATGACATCCAGACCCAAGAGCGGAAACGACTTTCCGCGCGCGTCAACTGCCCGCAGTATCACGACCGGACTGGCATCGGCGATCCCCGGCGTCATCGCGACGCGACCGTAAAGCGCCTCATCAAGCCCGAGCGGCGCGACGGCCCTCACCTGCAAATCTGAGTCACCATTGACCGTGCGAATCGCTTGGCCAAAGGAGGTAAGCGCCGATCCATTGATGAGATGCACCGCAAAGCCAAGCGCCACCCCCACCGCGATCGCCAGGATCGCCGTCGCAATCCGCGCCGGGTGCTGGCGCCATTCCCCGACAATCAACCAGCGGATCGCAATGTCAGGCATTGACCGCAATCAGCCCTGTTGTCGTCAACTCCAGTGTTCGATCCGCAACGGCGGCGGCGGCAGCAGAATGCGTGACCAGAATCGCGGCAGCGCCGCGTTGGCGGGTGGCATCGGCAATCAGCGTCAGGATTCGTGCCGCTGTTTCAGGATCAAGATTGCCCGTCGGCTCGTCGGCAAGGATGAGTGCTGGTTTATGCACCAGCGCCCGGGCGATCGCCACGCGTTGCAACTCTCCGCCCGACAGATCGCGCGCGTAATCATCGCCGCGCGTCCCAAGCCCGACAAGGTCAAGCATCAAATCTGCCTGAGCAAGCGCCCCGCCGCCCCGCGTTCCACCAATCGCCAGCGGCAGCGCCACATTTTGTCGCAGCGTCAGATATGGCAGGATGTGAAAAGCCTGAAACACAAAGCCGATCCGACGCCTGCGCAAATCGGTCAGCCCGCGTTCGTCCAGCGCCGAAAGTCGTTCGCCCTCTATTACCACCTCGCCGCTATCCGCCTGATCAAGGCCGGCGATCATATTGAGCAAGGTCGATTTCCCCGACCCCGATTCCCCCATGATCGCAACAAGCTCTCCCGCTGCAACGTCCAGCGTCAGTCCGCTAAACAGAATGCGACCGCCGGGGACTGACTTTTGCAGACCGTCGATGTGCAAGCGCGGCGTCATCGATCGTCTTCTCGCAAACAAGTGGATGCCCCGTGAGGATTCGAACCTCAATTAACGGAGTCAGAGTCCGTAGTCTTACCATTAGACGACAGGGCAACGCTGCGCCGCGAAATAGGCGGGGGTGTTTGGCCTGTCAACGTGCGGCGCGCTTGCCGCCGCGCTGATGCTGCGCTATCCTTTTGTCCAAGCATCGGTGGGGGCATTGGCCCCGGGCCGAATAACATAATGGTGAATGACGGCATGGGGGATCAATCCACCCAATCGCCGTACCGGTCTGACCCTATTCAGGCTCGTTCGGCACCAGCAAAGACAGCAAGGGGCCGGTTTTCTTCCCCTCGGCACTATGCCGCGCTTGATCTGGGCACCAATAATTGTCGGTTGCTGATTGCCCGACCTGCTGCTGAGGGATTTGCCGTCGTCGATGCCTTTTCGCGGATCGTGCGGCTCGGCGAAGGGTTGGCAGCAACGGGACGCTTAAGCGATGCTGCGATTGACCGCACCCTGTCGGCGCTGACGATCTGCGCTGACAAATTGCGCCGCCGCAACGTCACGCTGTCGCGCTCGGTTGCAACCGAAGCCTGCCGACGGGCAAGTAACGGGGCCGATTTCATCGACCGCGCCTACCGTGAAACCGGAATTGCGCTGGACGTCATCACCGCAGAGGAAGAGGCACGGCTGGCCGTGCTTGGCTGCCACATCCTGATTGAGCCGGGCGACGACCCGGCACTGGTTTTCGACATTGGTGGCGGATCAACCGAACTGGTGTTAATCGACACGCACACACCGGTGCCAACTGTGCTCGACTGGCACAGCGCGCCTTGGGGAGTGGTTTCGCTCACCGAGCATGCCGGGCACGGCGAGGGGGCCGATGGCCGCGCAATTGCCTATCAGCGAATGCGCAGCATTGTCGCCGACAGCTTTGCAGACTTTGCCGCACGCTTGCCCAAGCACGTGGCTGCTCCGCGGTTATTGGGGACCAGCGGGACAGTAACGACGTTGGCGAGCGTCTATCTGGAACTCGAACGTTATGATCGCTCCGCCGTCGATGGCCTCATCGTCCCAGCCACCGCCATGCGCCGAATCAGTGCTGATCTTGCCAGGCGATCTATTGAAGAACGCGCACTGCTACCCTCTATTGGCCGCGAACGTGCCGATCTGGTCGTTGCCGGCTGCGCTATTCTTGAGACGATCCTTGATCTGTGGCCCGCCGAACGGCTGGGCGTGGCCGATCGCGGTATCCGCGAGGGTATCTTGCGAACGCTGATGCGGGGGCCGGGAGCATGAGCCGTGGCGGATCAGGCGGCCGAACACGGGTGCGGACATCGCGCGGCCGTACCCCACAATCAAATCGCTGGCTCGAACGCCAGCTGAATGACCCCTATGTCAAGCGCGCCAAGGCCGAGGGGTATCGCAGCCGTTCCGCCTATAAGCTGATCGAACTGGACGAGCGCTTTACGTTGCTCAAAGGTGTGCGACGCGTGATTGATCTCGGCATCGCGCCGGGAGGCTGGAGCCAGGTTGTTCGTAAGCTGGCCCCACAGGCGGCGATTGTGGGCATTGATCTGTTACCCGTTGATCCGATTGAGGGCGTGACGATCCTCCAGCTCGACTTTACCGACCAACGGGCGTCGGCGTTGCTGACGCAGGCTCTTGACGGTCCGCCCGATCTTATCTTGTCCGACATGGCCGCCAATACCGTCGGGCACACACAGACGGATCATTTGCGCACCATGGGGCTGGTCGAGGAAGGCGTTGCCTTTGCGTGTGACGTGCTGCGACCGGGCGGCGCTTTGGTCGCCAAGGTGCTCGCGGGCGGCGCGGATAGCGAACTCGTCAGGGAACTCAAGCGCAATTTCACCACTGTAAAACACGCCAAGCCGCCTGCAAGTCGCAAAGATTCATCCGAATGGTATGTGATCGCACAAGGTTTCAAGGGGCGCGCACCGCATGCCCCCAACGATGTTGACACCGACCAAGCTTAACCTTCGTAGTCCGCACCCAAATTCTGGTTGCGTGGCGGAGCCGCCGCCGTCAGGCGCAACGCTTCTGCCGACGCGGACAGCGAGCCGAGTTCATCAGGCGCATCCTCATCGTCAATCTGCACACGCTGCAGGCTTTGCACCACGGCTTCTTGCAGATGCTTTGGCTTGACTTTTTCCTCTGCAATTTCGCGCAGCGCAACGACGGGGTTCTTGTCACGATCGCGATCAATCGTCAGGTCGGAACCACCCGAAATCTGGCGCGCGCGCTGGGCTGCGAACAGCACCAGATCAAAACGATTGGGAATCTTGTCGACGCAATCCTCGACTGTAACGCGCGCCATACAAACGCATCCTTAGATGTAATGGAAGATCGGCGAGTTAGGGGAAGAATGCGGCCAAGTCAAGAAAACAGCCTTGCCGCTGCGCCACCAGCCGCGCATTGTCTTTACCGATGCCTGACGCGCCCCATCAACGAAGCTTCCTGGTCGATGGCGACCGCTTGACGCTGCTGGATACCGGCCCGGGGCTGATGCAGGCTTTGTTGCGGTTGATCGATAGCGCCGAAACGACATTGCGGATCATGTTTTACATCTATGTCAATGATCGCGCGGGTGAAGCCGTTCGGGCCGCGCTGATCCGGGCGGCCGGACGTCGCGTGGCAGTGACCTTGATTGTCGATGGCCTGGGAAGCGAGACGGCCGACCGTCATGATTTTTTTGAGCCAATGCGTGCCAGCGGCATCGAAGTACTTCGTTTCATCCCGCGTTGGGGAAGGCGCTATCTGCTGCGCAATCATCAAAAGATTGCGCTCGCCGACGACTGCCATGCCATAATCGGCGGCTTCAACGTGGAGGATGCCTATTTCGGCATGCCCTCGGATGGGGCCTGGCGCGATCTCGGCTTGTTGATCGAAGGGCCTTCCGCAATGCGTATCGTCGGCTATCTCGACGCGCTTACCCGATGGGTCCAGCAGCCCAAGCCCCCGCTGCGCGCCTTGCGCCGGGCGCTTGACGGGTGGAGCGAACCACAAGGTCCGGTGCGCTGGGTTTTTGGCGGCCCGATGCGAAGGCTCTCGCCCTGGGCAAGGTCGCTGAAACGCGACATGGACGCAGCGCAGCGGTTCGACCTCATTTCCGCTTACTTCGCGCCCAGTCCGGCGATGCTACGCCGAATCGACCGGATCGGGTTACGCGGTCGGGCGCGCATCATCCTGGCGTCAAAGAATGATCATGGTGCCGCGATTTGGGCGTCGCGCTTTACCTATGCCGGCCTGTTGCGCAAACGCGTTGAGATTTTCGAGTATCAACCGACCAAGCTGCACACCAAATTATTCCTGATCGACACTGTGGTTTACATAGGGTCAGCCAATTATGACATTCGCGGGATGTTCCTCAATCTGGAAATGATGCTGCGGATCGAGGATGTTGACTTCGCCGCACATGTTTGTCGTTATTTCGATGCAGAAGCTGCCGATTCCGAACGCATTACCCCGGCACTTTACGCAGAGCGGACGGGCTGGTGGACGCGCATGAAGCAAGCTGCGGCTTTTTTCGTGATGACCGTGCTTGACTATAATGTCACCAAGAGCCTGAATTTCGGACCGGAGCGGCAATAACGGCGGGCAGACACAAACGGGGTTGCGCGCCCGCACCATTTGCCTAATCGGGCGGGATGAGCGATCGGATCGGACAAATTGCAGTGATCTTCCGATCTCGTCGCACGCAAGCCGATGCCGCTGGTTATGGGACCGCTGCAGACGCCATGGAGCGAGCAGCGGCCACCCAACCAGGCTATTGCGGCTTTGAAAGTCTTCGAGGGGAAGACGGCGTCGGAATTACGATCAGCTATTGGTCTGACGAGACGAGCGCGAAGGCTTGGCGCGACGATCCGGAGCACCGGTTGATCCGCGATCTCGGTCGGGCGCGCTGGTATGAAGAGTATGAAGTCATCGTTGCTTGCGTCACGCGGTCCTATGGCTGGAACAAGCGATGACTAGCGCCAAGCCGGTTGATCGCGAGTTTTCGTTGTTGTTCATGGTGATGCTGACAATTGCAGCGGGTAATACCGCGTTGCAGGCGGTTCTCCCCGCGCTCGGAAGATCGCTCAAGGTCGCCGATAGCGCAGTTGCCGCTGCCTTTTCGGTCTCCGCGCTGCTGTGGGTGATTGCCGCACCGATCTGGGCGAACCGTTCAGACCGGCAGGGACGGCGAGCGATGATCCTGGTTGGTTTAGGCGGATTTACCGTATCGCTCGCGCTATGCGGGGTGTTCCTCGTCGCCGGCATTAATGGCTGGATCAGTGGCACAGCAGCCTTCATCGCCTTCATCGGCGGTCGGCTTATTTACGGGATTTTCGGTTCGGCTGCCCCGCCCGCCGTCCAGGCGTTGGTTGCCGGCCGCACAACGCGAGAGGATCGAACGAAAGCGCTGACGCTGATCGGATCGGCCTTTGGTCTGGGCACAATCCTCGGCCCTGCAATTGCGCCCTATCTGATCCTCGGATCGTTCAGCGGCGTTGAGATTGGCTTGGCTGGCCCTGCCTTTTTTGCAGCCTTGTTCGGCCTTGGTATCTTTGTCGCCGTCCGGCAGATGCTGCCAAGCGATCTTGCAATGCCAGGCAGTTACGGTGCGGCCAACGCCTATCCCTCAATCGGCGGCCAAAGCACGGGCGCGAGCATCACCGCAGCTACGGCAAACGGCACTGAGCAGGTCCGGTATTTTGACCCGCGCATCCGCGCTTGGATGATTGCCGGGCTTGTCATGGGCCATGCCCAGGCGATGACCGGGCAAGCAATTGGCTTTTTGGTGATCGACCGGCTTCAACTTGCCCCGGCGGCGGCATTGCAACCGACCGGGCTGGTTCTGATCATGGGGGCCGGCTCTGCTCTGCTCGTGCAATGGGGGATCATCCCGATCCTCAACCTTGATCCCCGGCGGCTCGTGCTCGTCGGGCTTGTCTTTGCGGCCTGCGGGACGGCGCTCACCGGCATTGCCACCTCACTTTACGGAATTGCGCTGGCCTATGCGCTCGCTTCACTCGGTTTTGGATTTTGTCGACCAGGTTTCACAGCGGGTTCCTCGCTCGCGGTTGGCCCGGCCGCGCAGGGCTCCGTCGCGGGCAAGGTGACCTCAATCAACGGCGCATCTTTCGTGCTTGGTCCGTCGATTGGGGTCGGATTATATGAGATTGCCAAGCCAGCCCCCTATTTGTTGGCTGCAATCGCGCTGATCGGGATGTTTGTTTACGCTTTGGTCAATCTACGTGATCCGACGAATTTAACGGAGGACCCCCCATCCCCGGAAGACGAGTCGATTTAGCGGACCATCAACGCAATTACCCGTGTGGCCACAAAAAAAAGGCCGACCCCAAGGGGATCGGCCGTGAAAGTTTTAGGAGAGGATGCCTGAAAGGCACCTTTGTTGTGCACTGCAGCGCAAAATGTTGCAAGTGCGAAATGCATTTGAGCGATTGCAGGAAACGCAATCTGTGCTGGCAGGAAAAGTCAGTTCATTCTAGCCTGTCGGCTGCATTGCCGATCGCGCGGTGCACAAGGGGCCGTCCGAGATGCGCAGATTGCCGCCACTAACCGCAATTGAGGCGTTTGTGCAGGTGGCACGACTCGGCTCGGTCAAGGCCGCAGCAGAGGAACTCGCGCTCTCGGCCCCGGCGCTCAGCCGTCGCATCCAGGCGCTGGAGCGCTTTGTGAACCGACCGCTGTTTGACCGCCGCCATCAGGCGATGACTCTCAACAACGACGGCGAACGGCTCATCTCCCAGTTTGCGCCCGCGCTTGATGCACTTTCAGACGCGGTTGAATCACTGACGAGCGCGACGGATGTGCAACGATTACGGCTTGGCGTGCTGCCGTTATTTGCTACCCAGCGGCTCTTTCCCAAACTTGCTGACCTGCGCGCGCGCCACCCGGAGCTGCATCTCGACATTGACACAGCGGGGCACGGCACAACGCGGCTAGGCGAGGGGCTGGACGCGGCTATCGTTCTGGTGCGCGATGTTGATCCTTCCCTGTTCGCGCGACGGCTGGATCAGAACACCATCTATGTGATTGGCGCACGGTCCTTGGTCGAGCGCGAAGTCCCGATCACCCACCCTGATCAATTGGCAGAACTCACCGCGCTGGTGCACCGCGATATCCCCGATACGTTTGCAACTTGGCGCCATGCCGCCGGGTTTGACGAGCTTGAACCGCTGGCGATCGACTATTTCGATTCAGGGGCGTTGATGCTTGAGGCCGTGGCGCAAGGGCTGGGCGTTGCTTTCATGCACGCCAATCATTTCAACGATGCGCATGACAACCGGCTGGTGCGGTTATTCAATATCGATGTCGAAAGCCCGTACAGCTATTGGTTCGTTTGCCGACCCCGCGCGCTGCAATTGCGCCCGGTGCGGCAATTTTACGATTGGCTGATCGACGCGCTACAGATTGCCAGCGATTAGGGTCTGCCAGCGTTCGCCGGATGCACCATCATTGGGCACGCATGCTCACAATCTTGCCTGGCACGCGCGGCGGCTCGCCTTTTGGCAATGCGTCGACATGCTCCATGCCATCGGACACTTCACCCCAAACAGTATATTGTCCATCCAGGAATTTGGCATCATCGAAACAGACGAAAAATTGACTGTTGGCGCTGTTCGGGCTGCTAGAACGTGCCATTGAGCAGACGCCGCGAACATGCGGTTCGCGGCTGAACTCAGCTGGCAGGTCGGGATGTTCCGATCCCCCCATGCCAGTGCCAGTCGGGTCGCCCCCCTGCGCCATGAAACCGGAGATGACACGGTGGAACACTACGCCGTCGTAAAATCCTGCATTCGCCAGCGTGCCAATCCGCTCGACATGTTGCGGTGCCAGATCAGGGCGCAGCTTGATCGTGACATCACCCGCGTCAAGCGTCATCACCAGCGATTCGAACGTATCGGCCATTGGGGCATATCCTTATAGAAAGTTGCTGCGGCGGCCCTAGCGATAGCCACGCCGGGTTGCAAATCAGACGTGATTGGCAACACGGATATGCCGCGTTAAGGCATGTCGCGGTGCAGCGACAGGAGGTCAAACGATGAGCGAGACCAGGGTCGAACCGATTGAGCCAGAATTCACCCAGCTTGACGAGGATGATCGCTTAAAGCCCGAATTTGTGCGGGCGGTGCTTGATGCGGTGGGCAATGGCGATGATGAAGCGGCGCGCGCGCTGGTTGAACCGTTGCATCCCGCCGACATCGCGGATCTGTTTGAACTGACGCCTGCAGATCAACGCGCGAGGCTGGCCACGGCGATCACCGATCTCCTCGACGGAGACGTGTTTGCCGAAATGAACGATTATGTGCGCGAGGCGCTGATCGATTCGCTTGATCCATCACAGGTTGCTGACATCGCCGCCGAGCTCGATACCGACGACGCGGTCGCGATCATCGAGGACATGGAAGAAAGCGATCAGCGCGCGGTGTTGCGGGCGCTTGATCCTGATGACCGCGCCGCAATCGAGGAGGCGCTGTCCTACCCCGGGGAATCGGCCGGGCGTCTGATGCAGCGTGAGCTCATCGCCGTGCCCGAACATTGGACCGTGGGCGATGTGCTTGATTATCTGCGCGGCAATGATGACCTGACCACCGATTTCTGGGAAATCTTCGTCGTCGATCCTGCGCACAAACCGGTTGGTACTTGCCAGCTATCCTGGATCATGCGGACGCCACGCATCGTATCGCTTGGCGACGTCATGAAGCGCGAGCAAACGCTGATCCCGGTCGATATGGACCAGGAGGAAGTCGCGCTGCGCTTTCAGAAATATGCGCTGATCTCCGCCGCCGTTGTTGATGCCAGTGGTCGGCTCGTCGGCATGATTACCGTTGACGATATCGTCCACATTATCAGCCAGGAGGCCGGTGAGGACATTCTGCGACTGTCAGGCGCGGGCGAAGGCGATATTAACGAACCGGTCATCGACAGCTATAAGGCCCGCGTTCGCTGGCTCATTGCCAATCTGTTCACGGCGCTGCTGGCATCCAGCATCATTGCGATTTTCGAAGGAACTATCGCGCGTATGGTCGCGCTGGCGACGCTCATGCCAATCGTTGCAGGCGTTGGCGGCAACGCCGGCACGCAGACGATGGCCGTGACGGTGCGTGCAATAGCGCGCAATCAGCTCACCCAGTCGAATACAGTGCGATCAATCCTGCGCGAGTTGCGCGTGGCGATGCTGAATGGTGTGACGATCGCGGTGGTGATTGGGACAGGCGTGGCGATCGTTTTCAGCAATCCGGCGCTTGGCGGGGTAATCGCAGCGGCGATGCTCACCAATATTTTCGTCGCCGGGCTGGCTGGCGTCGTCGTGCCGGTGACGCTTGACCGCATGAATATAGACCCGGCCGTTGCGTCATCAATCTTTGTGACGATGACGACCGATTCAATGGGCTTTTTCGCGTTTCTGGGCCTGGCAACTGTGGTCGGGCTGACTTGACGCAGGGCACAGCGGGGCGCGAGAGGCAGGAGATGCCGCTCCACCTGACCAAGGTCGCCTTTGGCGCGACCTGCCTTGACCACCTCACCGAACGCCTGATTGAACGAAGCAAAACCGGGCCGCTGTTCCTGACCACACGCAATCTTCCCAGGCGGCATGAAGAGATTGCGGGACGGGGATCGCTGTTCTGGATCATCCGGCATCAATTGGTCGCGCGTTCGCCGATTCTGTTCTTTGGCGAGGCCGGCGATGGCAAGCGGGCCATCCATATCGATCCGCAGCTGGTGCGCGTGGACCTGCAACCCAAACGTGCGCATCAGGGCTGGCGGTATCTTGAGGCAGCAGATGCACCCGGCGACCTGACGGGCGATGCCGCCGACGCTGAGCAGATGCCAGCTGCAATGATGAGCAGGCTTGCTGCGCTGTCGCTGCTTTAATTTGCCCCGCAGATCACTGGGCCACCAGCAACCGCAGTGACAGTACACGAAGGATTGCCGGACACGCTGACTTTGCCGATCCCGGTTGATGTGATCCGCGCTGTATAGCGCGCGGCGGCCTTAACCTCTCCTGGCCCGTCGAGCATGATTTTCAGGTCATTGGCGGTCAGCGCGCCGGCATCGACCACGCCGGTCCCGTTGCTTAGCAAATTTGCCCGCCCCGTTCTGCCTGCCAATATGATGCTGCCAGACCCAATCAGCGTCGCGTTAAGCTGATCGGCTTTGACGCTGTTCACCGTCAAAACCCCGTTGCCGTGCACAGCGAGATCGAGCCGTTGGCCGTTCATGCGATCAATCTGTAACCGACCGCCTGCGTTCACCATAGCGACACGCAGATTATGCGTAGTGATCGTGATGATCGGCGCGCTGCGGACGGCCTTTGGGGTTTCGCCCCAGCCTGAACCGCCCATCGCGACGATGAGCGTCGCACTTTCCACCCGGAGATTCAGCAGATCGAGCGTGCGTTGATCCGCCTGCGCCCTGGCGCTAGGGGGCTTGCCGGTGACCAGTTTTACATCGAACGGCCCCTCAATCCGGATCCGTTCAAAGTCAGTGACCGAATAAGACCGTTCAGCCGCTGCAGCCATGCCTGGGGCCATGAACACGATCAAAGTGAGGGCGATGCGCGTCATCAGTCGTTGCATCGCACCCTTGCCGCCATCAACGCAAGCTACTTGCCGCAGCTCACCGAGCCGGAGCCGAGCTTGTTCGTCTTGCAAACCGCATTCGGGCCCATATCCGCATCGCCCGAACCCGTGATTGATACCGTTGCCGGACCTGTGACATCGGCGGTGATGTTTCCAGACCCGGTAATTGAGGCAACGGCGCTGCTCGCCTTGAGCTTGGCAGCATCAATATCGCCTGAGCCAGTAATCGACATATCTAGCGCCGCAGAAGTCCCTTGTGCGGAAATATAACCTGAACCGGCAATAGAAAAAGTCACCTTTTGGGCCGCGATGCGACCAATCCGGATATTTCCAGACCCTGCGGTTGAGGCCTTAAAGTCACCCCCCTCGGCGCGATCAACTGCCAAATCGCCGGAGCCAGAGACGCTTGCCTTGGCAAGGCGCGGCATCGTCACGAAGACATGCGCGCGCTTGCCGCTGCCCCAGCTCATTCCAACAACCGACTTCCGGCTGACCTTGAGCGTATCGCCGTCGCGTTCGATCTTTAACCGATCAAGCACATCTGCAGGCCCTTCAGCGCGGACGCTGAAAGTCGTAGCGATCGTCACCGAGACATCATCCGAACCGGCAAGCGCAACATTGGTGAAATCAGCAACGGCAAAGCTACGGTTTGTACCCGTGCCAGAAGCTGAAGCTGCGTCGGTCGCATTGCCGGAGCAGGCAGCAAGCGGTACGGCGATTATAACGGCAAGAACGCGCATGGCAGACTCCTAATGTGTATTGCTTATATAATACACACTCCCGCCCGGGTGTAAACAAAAAAAGGGGCGGTCATTGCTGACCGCCCATTGAAATTTGCAAGTCCGACCTCGTCAGCGCTCAGGTTGGCTCTTTTACCTTGTTATGAATCGCAGCTGCTTTCCGGAGGATATCCAAAATCTTTTCCTGAGCAGTCGGCTCATCGACCTGTTCCATCGCAGCAAGTTCACGCGCCAGACGGCTTGTCGCGGCTTCGAAAATTTGTCGCTCAGAATAGCTCTGCTCGGGCTGGTCATCAGCGCGGAACAAATCCCGTACCACTTCAGCGATCGAGACGAGATCGCCTGAATTGATCTTGGCTTCATATTCCTGCGCGCGGCGCGACCACATAGTGCGTTTAATCCGCGGCTTGCCCGTCAACGTATCAAGCGCCTCACGCAGCGTCTTGTCGGACGAAAGCTTACGCATGCCAACACTTTCGGCCTTGTTGGTCGGAACCCGCAAGGTCATCCGCTCTTTTTCAAATCGCAAAACATAAAGTTCAAGTTGCATACCGGCAATTTCTTGCTGTTGCAGCTCAATCACGCGGCCAACGCCGTGCTTTGGGTATACAACATAGTCACCGACATCGAAGGACAGCGCTTTGGCAGCCATTCTATTGCGCCTTTCTGTGGTCAATTCCCGATTGGGATGGCGCGAACACCGCCAA
>JBBQAU010000052.1:0-12756 GCA_038316685.1 Sphingomonadales bacterium | reverse complement strand
GGCTGGTTCGCTGAAGCTTGGTGTCGTCCGTGCCGCCGGGATCACGCGGACGCTCCAGACCAACGACCGTCCGACCAAGCTCGCGCGGGCGCTTCAAGAACTGGGGCGTCTTGCAAAGACGCTCTATATGTTGCGCTTCATTGACGACGAAGGTTATCGCCGCCGCATCCTGGTCCAGCTCAGTCGCGGCGAAGGTCGCCACCAGCTTGCGCGCATCATCTTCCATGGCAAGCGAGGTAAGTTGCGACAGCGCTATCGCGAAGGCCAGGAAGACCAACTCGGCGCGCTCGGTCTCGTCGTTAATCTCGTCGTCCTGTGGAACACAATCTACATGGATGCAGCGCTCGATCGCCTCCGCGCCGAAGGCTTCGACGTCCGGCCCGAAGATGTCGCCCGGCTGTCCCCGCTCGGCTTCAAGCATATTAATATGCTCGGCCGGTACGCCTTCACGTTGCTGGAAACCGTCGCGCGCGGCGAACTCAGGCCGCTCCGCGATCCGAACGCCGCGGGCATCGACGACGCGTGACCGACCTTGTGTAGGTTTTCTGTTCCACTGCTACTCAGACCCCGTCCAGTCGTCATGGCGAACCATGGCGTCGCGCTGCTCCGGCCCGGCATAGCCGCCATCGGCAAAGACATGGCGCAGCAATGGAAGCGCTGGCGGATCGCTCTGAGCACATCGACAGCGCCGTCCCGGTCCTGAATGTCAGCCCCGTGGACGAGGATGAATATCAGAAGGCCGCAGATGGTTAGGTGACTGCCGGAAACCTATAGGCGCCGGAGACGAGCTTTTGTTGGGGCAGATAGGCTCGCAGGCTTAGCATGAAGGCCTTTTGAGGCGCTGGTAGCCAGTTGCTGCGTTTGTCAGGCCCCGGATCGGCGCGTGTGATCCAGATGTCCAGCGACCCATCGCGGTTTTTCTTCAGCCCTGGCGTCCTGTCCCCGATGGCATAGCGGTCGATCGGGTTGTCGGCGAAGAAAAACTGCCCGGCTGGCGTGGCTTCATAGGCCGTCAAGGACCAGAAAGCGTCGACCGGCGGCAGCGCGCCCGCCTTGAAATGCAGCCGATAGGCGCCGCCATGAAACAGGCCGTCCGCCGCGTCGCCGACCGACCTTGTATAGATAGCCTCATCCGTTGGCAGCGCGAACAGGCCGGTAAGTGCGATTTGCGCCCGAAACTCGTAATTCTGGTTGAAACGCCCAAGGCTCGGGCCGGGATACGCCCAACCATCAACGGTCAATGTGCCGCCGGTTACGCGCATTGCCGTGGTGCGTGCGTCGGAAATCCCCGCTTCTATCTCGGCGATTTCCGTCGCGCTGAACGCAGGGGGTTTGAACCCGGATCGGCTGAACCCCAGCGGCGCGATGCGTTCCAGCAGCGCATTGTCGGTCACAGGGATGCCGGTTTCGGCCAGCAACGGTGCAGCCGCGGCAAACACCGCCGGCCATGGCGCATCACGATTTGGCGCCGCTGCCCAAGGCGCCGCAGAAACCGGGCCCGAGACGACAATGCCGGTTTGCACACGCCGTGCCGCGGCCATGTCTTCGGGGCCGTCGGCAAGGGTGCGCCCCAGGATGAAGACCGAATCACTTGGCGCGCGAATGGCGCCCGGAACCGCCGCACCATTGGGCCCGACAACGACAAACCGGCCACCATTGCGACCGGTGGTGCGCGTGCCGAGAATGGCGAAATTGTTGCCTAACATGTCCATCAGGGCGACCGAAAGATAGCGGTCACCACTTGGCGGCACCGTCACTTCAACCGGCCCTGCACGCAGGTCGATAATCGCGCGGGAATAGAGCGTGTCGTTATTTGGCGATGTCACACGCTGGGTCTTGGTTGTCAGCAACTGCTGCTGGTGCACCATATTGTTTGCCTGCCCGGCGGCCAGTATTCGGCTGCGAACCGACGCGATTTCGGTCAGCGGCAAAAGATACAGCCACGCCTTACCGGCAATATCGCGCAAAGAGCCGGGCGCGACCGCCACTGCGGGGGTTGAGGGCCCGGCAAACGCTTTGGCTGGGGTCGCTGCGAGCGCCAGCGCGGCGGTCATTGCTTGTCGACGATCGAGTTGCATGGGTATTTCCTTCGGCCCCCAACAAATAAATATTGTCTAACAATAATCCGATCGCTATGCAATGACGATGCCGATCACGCCCTCTGCTCCGCCTCGCAAGGCCGATGGCTTGACCGTCGACATGTGGCTGTCCGAAGCGCTGATTCGCGAAACGATCGTCAATCGGCACCCGCCCGGTTTTGCGCTGCGGGAACAGGATATCGCTGACCGGTTCAAGGTCAGCCGTCCGTCGGTGCGGGAAGCGCTGCGATTGATGGCCCATGCGGGCTTTGTGGAGATTCAGCCCTGGCGCGGCGCGCGGATTGTGGCGATGACCTTTGACCAGTTCCTCGATATTCTGGCTTTGCTTGAGGATATTTATGCCCGGTGTGCGGCCCTGGCGGCAGGGCGTCTGGCAGATGAAACCATTGTTGCGCTCAACGACGCGCTGGAGACAGCAGCGCTGACCAGGACGGCGGCGAGCCGTGAGGAGCTATATCGCTTTTCGTTTCGGTTCGGCGCCGTCATCGGTGATGGCGCCCAGAGCGCAGTTGCCAACCGGATGTTGCAGCAGGTCGGGCGGATCGCCCTTTGGCAGCAGCGGCTTTTACTGCCTGGCACAATCGAATCCGAAGGCCGATCGCTTGATGTGCATCGCTTGCTGGTGGCGGCGCTTCGGGCGCGACATCCGGCGCTGGCTGCCGAGGCGGCGCGCGCAATCGTTCGCATAACGCGCGATTCCCTTACCTCAGCGAACAGCGCGCACATCGAATAGATTGTTTGACAATCCTGTCGCCCTGCCTTTAGGTTTGCGTCAAAAGAACAACCTTGGGGAGTGGCATGAACAAAATTTCGAGAGCAGCAGTGCCTGTGGATGCAGCCCGGCTTATCGGTGCCAGCGTTGTTGCCGGTTTGCTCGTGGCAGGGATGGCTACGGGGGCCAGGGCGCAAACGCCTGCCGTAACGAATACGGAAGCGACAGACCCGGACGCTGAAATCGTGGTGACCGCGCGCAAGCGCAACGAAAGCCTGGTCGATGTGCCGATTGCTATCACGGCGATCTCAGCCGCTGACCGGCAGAATCTCGTTCTTGACGGCTTTCGCGACTATATTCGCCAGGTACCTGGCGCGACATTGGTGTCTTCCGGCCCCGAATATTTGCAGGACATCACGATCCGCGGGCAGGGTGCCGGACGGTTGGGCTTTTCCGAAACGGCAACCGGATTGTTCCGTGATGGGCTTTACAATGCGGGTGGTGGTTTTGGTGGTCGGTCGCCGTCGCGGCTCGATTTCTTCGATTCGTCGCAGATCGAGGTGCTGCGGGGGCCCCAGGGGGCATTATATGGTCGAAATTCGGTCGGCGGTGCGATCGACATCACCACCCAGAAGCCCGTGGATGAATTTGAAGGCTTTGTAACCGGACGCTATGTGCGCCCCGACCGAATCGCGGTCGAAGGCGTGGTGAATATCCCGCTTGTTTCGGAAAAGCTCGCTCTGCGCTTTGCCGGACTTTACGATGATCAGCGCGGCGGTTTCATTTTGAACACAACCACTGGCAACTATCTTGATACGCAACGTTTTGCCGGCGGCCGTGCCTCCTTGCGATGGACCCCCGACACGCTGACGACAGTCGATTTGAGCTATGAGCATTATGACAGTCGCACGCCAGCCTTTGGCGGCCTGGCGCGCCGCGCGACGAGAATCGACGGCACGCTGCTCGATCCATCGCCATTCGTGCGGGTCGATACCGATCGCGAAGGATCGGCGAAGATCAAGGAAGACGCGGTCTATTTTTCTGCCCGGCGGGATATAGGCTTTGCTAGCCTGAATGTGCGCGCCTCGTACAAGAGGCGCGAGGCCGGGCGCAGCGGTGAGGACAACGACCATTTCGCCGGCCAGTCGAGCATCGATGTGGCGCCCGGAACCGCTGTGCTGACGCCCGATTATAGTATCGGCCAGTTCGAGGATTACAGCCGGGTTGTCGCACAGGCCTATATTGCGTCCAATGCCGACAGCAGTTTCGACTGGCTGATTGGCGTCGAATATCTGTCCAGCGATGGCGATGTGGTCGTCGATCCCAATTTCTGCCCCGCCTACACAGGGACCGTGCAGCCCAACACGCCGGGCTGCTTCGTCGGCTTGTCGGGTGCCCTTACGGGTTTTGGCGCGACCGCGCGCAACGGCGGCCGGGTGGGGCTGAACAACGACAGCTTTAGCGATGCGCTGCGATCGCCATCGATCTTTGGCAGTCTGGAATTCAAGCTTGCCGAGCGCACCAGCCTGGGCCTGGAAGCGCGCGTTCAGCAGGATGGGCGTACCGTAACTGCGACCCGCTTTTCAGAAGACCCGCTGGTCTTTTTCGGGACTGGGGCGATCCCGGCCGGATTGAGCGCGCCGATCAGCAGCGATCCCGACGGGACCGGGCCGCTGCCGGCGTCGCCCATCCAGTTCTGCCCCCCCGGCCTCGCCGCATGTGCGCCGGGGCTGGAGGCCAACATCCTGGCCGGCAAGCAGAAGCGCACCTATTTCACCCCGACCCTGACCCTGCGTCAGCAGATCGGCGAGGGCGGAAATGTCTATATGCGCCTGTCGACCGGCTACAGGCCTGGCGGCGTCAACAGCAACCAGCCGCCGACCACGGTGCGATCGCAATTCCAGGGTTTTCTGCTCTATGATTCCGAATATGCCTATTCGGCCGAAGTCGGTGCGAAAGGGCGCATCGCTGGTGTCGCGGTCAGCGCCGCCATATTCTATATGCGCACTAACGACGTCCAGGTCGTCAGCGCACCGTCCTCGCTGTCGCGCGGGTTCATCCTGCAGAACGCCGGCGACGCTTATGTCTATGGTTTCGAGATGGAGGCACGCAAACGCTGGCGGTTCGGCAAAGGCGGCAGCCTAGACGTGACCGCAGCATTGAGCGGTCAGGATGGTGCCTATATGGACGGTGCAACCGCACTTATTGATCTGGACGGTGACGGGCTGCCGGAACGGGCATCGCTGGCCGGAAACCAGATCCCGCGGTTGCGTGACTATCAGTTGACCCTCAATGCCGTACTGACCGTCCCGGTGACCAACGCGATCAAGGGCTTTGTATCGGGCAGTTTCCAGACGGCCAGCGGCGGTTTTGATAATCCGCAGAATTCACGCGAATTTGCTGGCTATAGCCTGTTCGATGCGCGAGTCGGCCTGCGCACCGATCGGGTGAGTGCGTCGCTCTTCGTTCGCAACATCAGCAACCAGATTTATGTAACCAACATTCTGAACAGCAATGAGTTCTTTAACGAACCGCGCGTAATCGGCGGCGAAGTATCGGTGAGGTTCTGATGCGCATACCTGCATTTTGCACTGCCGTGATCGGCCTGTTGATTGCGACTGGTGTCGGCGCCGCTGCGGCGACTTCTGCGGCAGCCCAAAGCATAACGATCATCCGTGAAGATTGGCAGGACGCCAAGCGCGATCGCACGGTACCGGTGAAAATTTACCTGCCGGCCGGAGCTGGGCCGTTTCCCGTCGTCATCCATTCGCACGGCCTTGGCGGCACGCGCGAGGCATCGAGCGTCATCCTGACGCCGCTTGCCGAGACTGGCTTCGTGGTTGTCACCTTGCAGCACCCGGGGTCCGATATTTCGATCCGGACCCCGGCGGTAATGGCCGAAATGACCGCCGGTAGATTGCCGGTTTCGGGTGAGGCCGCGGTAAAGCGGTATGGCGACGCACTGTTTGCCATGCGCGAGCTGGCGCGGCGCAATGCTGCCGAGGGTCCGTTGAAAGGCAAATTGAACATGCAAAAAATCGGCATGTCGGGACATAGTTTCGGTGCGTTGGGCACGCTGGTTGCGCTGGGTGAATCGGTATCCATGGCGCCGCCTGGCGCTTTCCGCGTGCCGGGCCTGGCCGCCGGTATTGTCTATAGCCCCAACAAGCCGCGGCGCGAGCCGGCGCAGACGGCTTTCAAGGCAATCAATGTCCCGGTGCTCCACTTTACTGGAACCGAAGATCGCACGCCGATGGATGCCGAGGCGACGCCGTGGGAGCGGACGATTCCGTTTCAGAACATCAGCGGTTCCGATCAGTTCCTGCTTGTCGTAAATGGCGGCGATCACCAGCTATTTTCCGGACGGCGCACGGCAGTGGGTCGCGCCAGACCCGGCGACGCCGTGCCTTTGCAGACCATTATCGATGAAACCATCCGCTTCTGGCGCGCCTATCTCAAGGACGACAAACAGGCCGCGACAGAACTATGCGCGCTGCCGACGCGCGATGCCGGCGTTGGTGCGGCCTATGTCAAGGCTGCCCGTTGCGGCACGCCGACGCCGATCAGGCCGGCGCCATGAAGCGGCTGCCGTCCGTGCTGCTCGCCAGTGTCGCTGCATTTGGCCTTGCCGGTGCTGCGGTCACAGCGCCAAAGCGCCCGCCCAATATTATCGTCATCCTCGCCGACGACCTCGGCTATGGCGATGTCGGCGCCTATGGCGGCATGGCGTTTCCGACGCCAAACATCGATGCCCTGGCGCGGAGCGGCACACTCTACACCGATGCCTATGCGACCGCCGCCGTGTGCGCACCATCCCGCGCCGGGCTTTTGTCTGGGCGGCACCAGGCGCGCTTCGGCTTTGAATTCAATCCGGTGGGCCGCGACGAGTTGACCGGGATGCCGCCAGCCGAAACGACCTTTGCCGAAATCGCGCGTCTTCGCGGATATGTTACCGCGATGATCGGCAAATGGCATATCGGCCAGGCGGCGGGCTTTCACCCACTCGACCAAGGTTTCGACAGCTTTTTCGGGATTCTCGGCGGTGCGACCAATTATTTCTCCGACGGCAGCAGTGACGTTCAAGTGGCCGAAACCGGTGCCGACGGTCTGGTCACGCGCACCAGATTTCCAGTGGTAAAAGGGCGTGGCATCGTTAGACCCTTGGGCAACCTGACAGACGCGTTTGCCGATGCGGCGGTCCAATTTGTGACGCAGAACAAGGCAAAGCCGTTCCTTTTGTACCTCGCCTTCAATGCACCTCATACGCCGCTTCAGGCGACGGCCACGGAAGTGGCGCCCTTTGCCCATATCACATCGCCGCACCAGAGGATTTACGCAGCCATGGTGACGACGATGGACACCGCCATTGGCCGCATCACCGCGCAACTGCGTGCCGAGGGTCTGGACCGCGATACCATCGTGATCTTCGCCAGCGATAATGGCTGCCCGAACTATATCAAGAATGCCTGTTCAAACGGGGTGCTTGCCGGATCAAAGGCGTATCCATGGGAGGGCGGGATCCGGGTGCCGTTCATCGTTAGCGCGCCGGGGCGTTTGCCCGCCGGGCGGGTTCAGTCGCGGCCGATATCGACCCTCGACATATCAGCGACCGTGGCGGGATTAAGCGGGGCTGCACTGCCTGCGACCGGCGAAGGCGCGAGCCTGCTGCTACCGCCGCCGAAAGATCGTCCGCTGTTCTGGCGGATGGGCCCTAACCATTCGGTGCGCGAAGGCCGGTGGAAGCTGCTGGTTGTCAACAAATCGGATACGGTACAGGATGTGACCAACCTGCTCGGCCAGCCGGTGCCCGATGGCTTGAAGGCAACGATTTCGCCATTGGGGCAATGGGTTCTGCTGTTCGATCTGGAGAAGGACCGTAGTGAAAAACATGATATTGCCGCGCACCATCCGGACATCGTCAAGCGGTTGCAACAACGCTTTGCCGAATGGGACAAGGCCAACATCGATCCGGTGTTTACCAGCCGCCGGCAGTTCCGGTCAGAAGTCGATGGCCGGAAAGTCCAGTTGTTCAATTAGTATGGCAGGGTGACATGAGCAGTTTTGGGCGTGGTTGCCTGATGGCACTGGCGATGCTGGCGGCAACGCCGTCAATCGCGCAGGTCCAACAGCGGACCGTGGCCTTTGCCGAAAAAGCGGCGGCGGTGCAGTTGAACGTGCGCGTGCAGGGCAACGGACCGCTTGTGGTGTTGATCCCGTCGCTGGGGCGCGGGGCGGCGGATTTTGATGCGCTTGGCGCCAGGCTGGCGGCTGCGGGCTATACCGCCGCTGCCATCGACCCGCGCGGCATCGGGGGCAGCAGCGGGCCACCCCCGCAAACGCTTTTCGACCTCGCAGGCGACGTGGCCGCTGTCATCGAGGCCTTGGCACCGGTCGGGCCCGATGGGGCGCCGCGACCGGCAATCGTGATCGGTCATGCGCTTGGCAACCGTATCGCACGCACCTTGGCCAGCGCGCATCCAGCCAAGGTATCACAATTGATTCTGCTTGCCTCTGGTGGCCAGGTGCCGATTGCGCCGGCGATAACCAAGGCAATGGGCGACGTATTTGATACCAGCCTGTCGCCGAAGGCTCATATCGCGGCGGTGAAGGCAGCGTTTTTTGCCCCTGGCAATGATCCTGAAGTCTGGCGTGATGGTTGGTACCCCGCCGTTGCGCAGGCGCAGGAACGGGCGGTGCGCGCGACGGTGCCAGGCAAATGGACGAATAGCGGTGCCGCGCCTGTGCTTATTGTTCAGGCAATGGATGACGCCATCGCACCCCCGGCAAATGCCGAGGCGTTGCAGCGCGCAGCGCCGGATCGCGTTGAGATTGTGATACTGCAACACGCGGGCCATGCAATGTTGCCGGAACAGCCAGGTAAACTGGCAGATATTGTTCTGAAGCGGCTCACTAAAGCTCCACGACTTTAGATCTTTGCTTATCAACATGTTCGATTGGCGTTGATACAGTGACCCGGTGGATCGTCCATATTGTCAAGCGTGGCGCTTCAGCGGATCCTCGCAGGAACGAGCGTAACTGCGCCATCAATTCGGCAAGGCATTCCGCTCAAACGAGAACCCGGCGGCGATGATCGCGTCGGCGAGCGCGGGGAAGTAGCGCATCTCGATCACGACGCTGTCGCCGTTCCACGTCGCTTCGTTTGAGACATTGGCGCGCAACCAGGCTTCAGCAAGTGGCTTGAGCGGTTCGAGCAGGGCAAATCCGGCCTCACGTGTGGCAAGAAAACCGGCGCCCTGACCGGGCGCGACTGTGTGCTTGAAAAGGGAATCTTCCATGGGACTCTCGGATAGCGACCCCTGCGGCAATTGTCATGCCAGATGGCGCGAAACAGCAACGAGCTCTGCTATCTGATCCACCGTAATCGCTTGGTCGGTCGCCGACCTCAGATCGCCAGCTTGCGCGCCACGTCCATAAATCCGGCAATCCCTTCCGGCGTGGCGTCGCGAACCGGGCCGACGGTTTTCATGTGCGTGACCTTCAAGCCGACAAAATCCAGAATCTGGCGGCGCAGCACGTTGAGCCAACCGTTGCGATAGCCCAGCCATAAATACCATCCCGGCGTGTCCATGGTGATGAGCACGCGTGCCGTGCGTCCTTCAAACAGTTTCTTTGGAAAATGCCCGTCGCCTTCATAGGCAAAGGCGATTCCGGGCAGGAACACCCGGTCGATCAGCCCCTTGAGCTTGGCCGGCGCCGCACCCCACCACATCGGATGGACGAGCATGAGCGTGTCGCACCAGCGCAGGCTGTCGAGGAACGCCACAAGATCGGGCTCCATCTCTTGCCGTGTCTTGTAGCCGCCGGCAAGGTTTGGATCGAAGACCATCGCTGACAGATGCAGCAGCTTCACCTCAGCGCCGCGTGCCAGTGCCGCTTCGGCCGCTGCGACAGCGAGACCTGCACACAGCGATGTCCCGTCTGGATGGCCATCAAGAACAAGCACGCGGGAGGAGGAGGTCATTACACGCTGGCCTGTGTTGCGATGGACTGCGGCTCGGTCGGCTGAGGATGTGGAATTTGCAAAAGCCTGAACCGCTATGCCGCCGGAATGGCGATCTTGAGCTTGGGCCGGGCACTGACCGGCTTTTCTGCAACCTTCTTGCGGCCGAGGCCGAGGCTCTTGGCCATCTCGCTGCGCTTCGCTGCATAGGTCGGCGCCACGATCGGATAGTCGGCCGGAAGATTGTATCGAGCACGATATTCTTCAGGTGAAAGGCCGTGCGTCGTCAGGTGGCGCCGAAGGACGCGATAGGGTTTGCCATCGATCATCGAGATGATGACTTCGGGCGAGGCCAGGCTCTTGCGGATGGAAATCGCCGGCACATAAGCCGGAACCGTTGCTTCCTCGACAGCCGGTGCTCTGGCCCGCGCCAGCGCGCCATATGTCGACGAAATCAGCGCTGCCAATTCGGTAGCACCAACCTTGTTATGGGTCAGATAGGCGCCAACAACACTCGCGGTGATCTCGGTCAGCGCCATCACTTCGTCTTCATTCATCGTGCAACATCCCATTTGTCCGGTGACTATGCCACTCGCTCAATCCGAAGGCCATTCCTTGTTACATATCAGCTCCAGCTACACGGATCTCGCCGCCCGGCCAACGGTTGTGGTGACTGAGATAATCGACCCCGACTTCGGGTTCCACCGTCCAAGAGCTATTCGACACAGCAACCGCAATGCGCGACATCGCTTGTGTGATCGAGTCATCAAAACATTTTGCGCTATGTGGCTTGGAAAGACAGACAGAAGTTTTGCAAAGCGATCGCTCTTTGCCCTGATACTCGGGGTTAACCTGCTGGATACGCCTCTCATGGCCACTGAAGAGCCGCCGTTCACAGTCCATTTCGCCAAGGACGAATTGGAGGTGCGCGGCTATCCGGCGTTGGTTGAGGCGGAAGTGTCGGTGCAGGGTAACCGTCGAGAAGCGTCGAGCAAGGGTTTTCGGCTGCTGGCTGGCTATACCTTTGGCGGCAATAACGCATAGCGACGCGTCGCTATGACCGTGCCGGTGATGCAGATCGGAGGGAATGACACTTGGGTAATCCGGCTCATTATGCCACAGGGGTCGACGGTAAAGACATTCCCCAAACCTAACAATCCTGCCATCAAGCTTCGCGACCTTGCGCCAACCCGCGTGGCTGTGATCAAGTTCATCGGCCTCGCACGTCAGGATGACGTCAAACCCAAAACCGCCGCGCTGTTGCAGTTCGTGAAGTCGCAACGTCTGAACGCGATCAGGGCGCCGTCGCTGGCGCAATATGATGCGCCATGGATCCTTTGGTTTATGCGCCGGGTTGAAGTGATGATCCCGGTTGCACGCTGTTTCAATTGCGCACGGTTCGTTATGACAATCGGTTAACTTCCTCGCTGCTGTTTTGAGCCAGGGGTTCTAATCCAGTGCGTTTCCTCTGCTCGGTAATCTCAAGCCGATTGTTCGCCGATATGTTCAGGTGTTTGCTGATGCTGCACGACGCGCCACTCGTCATGTTCAAGGCGACGCATCGTCGTTGTGCAATAAGCGGTATAGCCAGTTGAACCCTCGCGGCTAGCTTCCGCTTTGTACGCGATCGCAATGAGGCCTTCTTGTGGGCGCACAATCTGCCGCTCGCTGATTACCACGTTTGACCATCTTGAGGTGTCAGACACTGCCTCGATGGCTTGAGCGCCAGTATGCACGAACGGATGCTCGGGAAGCACCATCACGCATTCATCATCGATCAGCGCGCGGTAATTTCCGGCATCACCGGTCCACAAGCTTTCCTCGAATGCCCAAACCCGACTGTCGTCCATCACGTGACTCCCTATCAAATTTTAGAACACAGCGGCGCCGCGAAAAGTTCCTGCTGACCAGGAAGTATTTGCGCTCCAAGCAGGCCGCGTCGTCGCGAAGCTGTCCATAATTACAAGAGTATAAACAGGCTTCTCGATTTCGGCCGGTTTCATCGACCAGAGGCGATCTGGCATCAACGGGTCCTTGTCACCGCCGCCGATGCGTTCTTTGATGAAGTCAACGACCATTGCCGCGCGCTCGGCGCCAGTCCTGACCGCCCCCACCGCCCGCTCCCAGACATCCTTGCCTTCCCGCGCAATGTCGCGTGCCGCCGCCACCTGGGCGGGGAGATCCAGAGCGAGGCCGGCTGCGCGCTCAGACAATTCGGCACGCAGTTCGGCCCGGTGCTCGACGGCGACTTTGCGTGCGCGGTTTTTTAGAGCAATTTTCGATCATTCTGGGTGATATCCGCCCGAGGCGAAGTAGTTGGCGCATTTTGTGGGTTTGAAGATATCGACGAGTTTGCCGATCAGGTCCCACAGGCCGCCTACGGTTCGCTCTTCGGCTTTTCGAAGCATGGCCTTGAGCTTGGAGAAGGCCTTTTTGATTGGGTTGAAGTCCGGGCTGTAGGGTGGAAGGAAGCGCAAGGTTGCTCCTGCCGCTTTGATCCGCTCCCGCACTGAGGCGCGCTTGTGGCTCGACAAATTGTCCATGATCACGACGTCGCCGGGCCGAAGTTTCGGTATGAGGACTTGGGTGGGCACCGTCAACTTGTTGCGGTTGGAGGCGAGGAAAGACGCGATGCCGGAATTGGGCGTAACCATGCGGCCATTGCGACGCCGGTCACCTCGGCCCAGTGCGTAAACGCCTGGGTGCGGGCAGAGCGGATGGTGGCGGCGCTGGCTGGTGGCGTTGGTTGGGGGCGGGCGGGAAAAGACGTTGGCAATTTGATCGTGGGTGGAAAGGAAGCGCTGGACGTGGCGCTGTGATTTGACGCCCTTCATGATGCGCTCTCGTCGCCTTGTTGGCTGGTGGGAATTCTCGGCCCGGTTGTTGAGGCCCGGTTGTTAAGGCCCTTATGCGGGCGGTGCTCGACGCCGGGCGTGATATTCCGCTTGGCGGCGCCGTAGCTTTAGAGCTTGTCGGTGATCATC
>JBBQAU010000051.1:0-13048 GCA_038316685.1 Sphingomonadales bacterium | reverse complement strand
GGGGAGGGCTGATCCCAGCCGCTCCCCCCAAATTGCAGCGACCGTGGTTATGGCATCAGCACGGTATCGACGACGTGGATCACACCATTGCTCTGGTTGACATCGGCGATGGTCACCATCGACATGCCACCCTTGGCATCAGTAATGTGCAGGCCGCGACCCATCAGCGAAAAGGTCAGTTCCTCGCCCTGCGCGGTCTTCATCATCGCCTTGCCGTTGCCGGCCAAGATCTTGGCGCGCAACGATGCAGCCGAAAATTTGCCAGGTACTACGTGATACGTCAGGATTGAGGCGAGCGTCCCCTTGTTCTCTGGCTTCAGCAGCGTTGGAACGGTCTCTGATGGCAGCTTTGCAAAGGCCGCATTGGTCGGCGCGAACACCGTGAAGGGTCCAGCGCTCTGCAACGTGTCGACCAGACTAGCGGCCTTAATGGCAGCGACGAGGGTGGTGTGATCCTTTGAGTTGACTGCATTCTCAACGATGTTCTTGCTCGGAGACATGGTAGCGCCGCCAACCATGACGGTGCTTTTTTTGGCGGCAAGGGCTGGAACAGCGGCTACACCAGTGGCGATCAGCGCGGCGGAAATTAGGAGGGAAAGCTTCATGGTAGGTCCTTTCGGGGATGAGCCCGCTAATGGGGCTTGTCGGCCATGCGATAATGTCGACAGACAGATAACGTTTTTGACGCGCCCTCGGACGCACTGGCCGAGAAAAAAATCTGTGTGCAGGGCATCAGAAGGCTAATCCGCGGGCGGAGGACAGTCTTGCGCTTGCCAGGCGCGATTGGTAGGTTCGCGCTTCGTTCTCAAGCAGGAGCTATCCCCGTTGGACCTTGTTGCCCTTCTTCTCAGTTTGCTGGCGCTGATTGTCGGTCTTGGTCTTGGCTGGTTTTTGGGCGAGCGAGGGGCGGCGCAGGTGCGGGCTGAACGTGACGCGCGGACCGATGAGTTCCGCCGGGCGATTACTGATCTTGCCGGGGCCGAGGAACGTGCAAAGGCGGCGGCGGTCCTCGCCGAGACGCTGGAGAGTGTCCGCCGGGAGCGCGACGCGGCGCTCAACGACACTGCAACGCTGCGGGCGGAGTCCTCGGCGTTTGACGCGCGACTTGCCGAATTGCGCGAGGCCAAGGACATGATGTCAGCGCAGTTCAGTGAAGTCGCCAACAAACTGTTGGGCGAGGCGCAGACGAGTTTTCTTGAACGCGCCGATGCCCGCTTTCGCCAGTCAGAGGAAGTTTCCGGGCAGAATCTGAAATCAATGCTGCAACCTGTCAGCGACCGGCTGACCCGTTATGAAGAGGCGGTGACCAAGGTCGAGTCCGACCGCCGCGATGCCTTTGGTGAGTTGAAGGGGCAGATCGAGCAGATGCGGATTGGCCAGGAAAAGGTAAGCAGCGAGGCGGCCAAACTCGTCAATTCGCTGCGCAACGCGCCCAAGTCGCGTGGTCGTTGGGGCGAGCAGCAGCTCAAAAATGTGCTCGAAACCTGTGGCCTGTCGGAACATACCGACTTCCAGACCGAAGTGAGCGTGGCAGGCGGCGACGAGGGCGGGCGATTGCGCCCCGATGCCATCGTCAATGTGCCGGGTGGCCGGGCATTGGTGATTGATGCCAAGGTATCGTTGAACGCCTATCAGGACGCTTTTGGTGCGGTTGATGACGTCGAACGGTTCGCCGGACTGAAGGCGCATGCTGATTCGATGCGCGCGCACATCAATGGTCTCGGCAACAAAGCGTATTGGAGCCAATTCCCCGAAGCGCCCGATTACGTCATCATGTTTGTGCCGGGAGAACATTTTCTGTCGGCGGCACTTGAGCATGATCCAACCTTATGGGATTTCGCGTTTGATAAACGCGTGTTGCTCGCCACGCCGACCAACCTCATCGCGATTGCCCGCACCGTCGCAGCAGTATGGCGGCAGGAAAAGCTCGCCAAGGAAGCGCGACAGATTGGCGAGCTTGGCAAGGAAATGCATGATCGGCTCGCCAAGGTCGCCGATGATCTGCGCAAGGTTGGCAACGGGTTGAACAGCGCGGTGAACAATTTCAACAGCTTTTCCAACTCTTTTAACGGGCGACTGATGGTCACTGGGCGCAAGTTCAAGGCGCTGAATATTGAAACCGGCGCGCGGGAATTGGAGGATGTGGGGCCAGTGGACGTGCTGGCACGAGGCGGGGAGATGGCGGCCTTGATTGAAGACAGCGACCTGCCGCTGGAGTGAGGGTGCTCAGTTTCACATGCCGCCGTCGCGTTTCTGCTGCCCCAGCACCTGATATGCGATCACCGCCGTTGCAACTGCTGCATTCAGGCTGTCGGCCTTGCCAAGCATTGGGATCTTGACGCGCAGGTCGCAGGCGGCGGCATAATCATCAGGCAAGCCTTGCGCTTCGTTGCCGGTGAGCAAGAAGGTAGGGGCGGTATAAACGGCACCGCGATAATCCGTGTCGGTGTCAAGGCTGAGGCCGACAAGCTGGCCGGGGCCGGAGCGGAGCCACGCCATGAAATCGGGCCAGTCCGCCTGCACAATCGGCACGGTGAAGAGCGCCCCCATGCTCGCGCGCACCGCCTCGACGGAAAATGGATCGACGCATTCGCCAATCAGGATCAGCGCGCCAGCCCCGACCGCATCGCCGGTCCTCAAGATCGTGCCGAGATTGCCGGGATCGCGCAGCCTTTCTGCCACCAGCCAGATCGTGGCGCTACTGCGATCAAGCGCGTCGAGCGTTATCGCAAACTCTGGATAGACGCCGACGACGGCCTGCGGATTTTCCTTGCCCGACAGTTTCGACAAAATGTCCGGCGTCGTTTTGATTGCCTCGCCGCCTGCCGCCTCGACATCGGCGATCAGCGCCTGGACGAGCGGATGCGCGGCGCTTTCCTGCGCAAGGAAGAGGTATTCGGGCAGCCGCCCCGCCTCGCGCGCTTCGGTCAGAATGCGTAAGCCCTCTGCCAGAAACAAGCCTTCCGCGCGCCGGTGTCGTTTGTTGCGCAAATTGCGGATGCGCCTGATCAGCGGGTTGGAATAGGCCGTGATTTCGCGAGGCATGGGCGGGTTGTCACCCGCCCTTGAGCGGGGCGGACCAAGAGCGACAGCCGGTGGCGCTATTCCTCGCCAAATTTGTCCTCAACGAGCTGCGCCAGAACATCGACTGCATCCTGGGCACCTTCGCCTTCGGCGCTGATCGTGATGTGATCGCCCATCGCCGCACCGAGCATCATCAGCCCCATGATCGAAGTGCCAGTAACCGGCGATCCGTCCTTGATAACGGCAACCTCAACCGACTGGCTTGAGGCGAGCGTAACGAATTTAGCACTTGCCCTGGCATGAAGGCCGCGCCGGTTGGTGATCGTAACGGTCCGGAAAATCTTGCTCATGCGGCAGTCTCGCCCAGCACTTCGGACGCGACCGAGATATATTTTCGACCGGCCTCGCGCGCAGCCGCCACAGCCTCTGTGACTTTCATTGATTTGCGCGCGCCCTCAAGGCGGATCAGCATTGGCAAGTTGATTCCGGCAATCACCTCAACCTCTCCGGCGCGCATGAGCGAAATTGCCAGATTGGAAGGTGTGCCGCCGAACAGATCGGTGAGGACGATCACGCCTGTTCCGCCGTCAACGGCAATGATCGCAGCCGCAATGTCGGCCCGGCGGCCCTCCATATCGTCGTCGGGGCCGATTGCGATTGTCGCAACACGCTCTTGCTTGCCAACGACATGTTCCATGGCCGTCACAAACTCTTCCGCGAGTCGGCCGTGCGTTACCAATACCAGGCCGATCATTTTCGCACGATCACTTTACTAAAGCCCCTAGTTGATTGCCGTCATCCACCCCTGCCGCAGGGCTGCCCTCAAGCGAGTCCTGCGGTGCCGCCTTCAAATCCCGATGCACGATGGTGGGCGAAAGTCCCGCGTCGCGCAACCGTGCCGCCACCCGTTCGGTTACGTAAACGGAGCGATGGCGCCCGCCAGTACACCCAAAAGCGATGGTAACATAGGACTTTCCTTCCGCCTTGTAACGGGGAAGGAGCAAAAGCAGTAAAGCATTGATCGCGGCGATCGCATCGGCAAAAGCAGGATCGCCGGTAATATAATCACCAACATTGGCATCAAGGCCCGTGCCGCCGCGCAGTTGCTCCACCCAATGGGGATTTCGCAGGAAACGCATATCGAGCACAATATCCGCCTCGCGCGGCAACCCGCGCGCGAACCCAAACGACATCACCGACAGCGTTGGTTCACCGAATTTGGTTCGGGCAAAGGTGGTGCGGATTTGCTGCGCAAGCTCATTGGCGCTCAGGTTGGTCGTGTCGATCAGCCGGTTCGCCCAACTGCGCAAAGGGGCAACGAGGCTGCGTTCCTGGACGATACCGTCGCCGGCGGGTCTATCCTGGGCCAGTGGATGGCGTCTGCGTGTCTCGGAATATCGCCGCTCCAGCTCGATACTGGCACACTCAAGGAACAGGGTGCCGATATCATGCCCGAAATCGTTGCGCAGCTTATCGATGCGCTTGACGATCCTGTCGGGGTCGAAGTCGCGCGTCTGGGCGCCGATCCCGATGGCAATTGGTCGTTCGCTCTCGTCGGCGCGTTTTGGGAAGGGCTGTGACAAAAGCCGTTCCAGCAGGCTGACGGGAAGATTGTCGACGACTTCCCAACCCATATCCTCCAGCGTCTTGAGCACGGTTGATTTTCCAGCGCCCGACATGCCGGTGACGAGCAGGACGTCCTTGCGGTCAGTCATTGGTTGCCCCTTCGGATTTAGTGAGCGCAATTTCAATTTTGATGGCCGTGGAAGCGTGAAACGGCTCGAGCGCGAGGACAGGGATGTTGATTCCAGCGATGCAAATTGTCCGTGCTTTGGTGGGCATCCGTTCTACAACCTCATCAAGCGTAACGAGCAGCGCCACAGGAATAGCTTCGACGTAAGGAACCTCGATGACGCCGATGCCCCGAACCTCGATCTTTCCTGCGATCAGCGCGGGCGGCCCGGCCAGAACTACTTCGCCGACACGCGTTAGCTCAGTATAATCATCGCTAATCAATCGTGCACCTCTGTCGATCAGACGAAGCGCCAAATCTGATTTGCCCGCACCCGACCGCCCGGTCAGCAACACCGCCCGGCCGGCAATTTCGACGGCCGTCGCATGCCGCATTTCCATTATAGACGACGCAGGGGCGGTTGCTCGCTCTTGCGTGGTCATGACCGTCGATCCGCGCTTGGCAGATGAACTTGGAAGCGTGCACCCTTATGCTGGTCGCTGCGGGAATGAACGTCGATCTGGCCTTGATGTGCCTCGACGATGGTACGCGCGATGGCCAGCCCAAGGCCTGAATGTTTTCCGAATTCCTCACTGGCTGGACGAATCGAGTGGAATCGGCGAAAAATATCATCGCGCGCGGTCTGCGATACGCCCGGTCCCTGATCTTCAACCCAAATCAGCGTCTGTTCGCCATCGACCACCGCCCCAACCGATACTTGCCCCGCGTCGGGCGAGAAGGAAATGGCATTGTCGATCAGATTTTCAAAGACGCGTTCCAGTCGGGCACCATCGCCCCACACCATCAACGGGCCAGCCGGACGACGTGCAAATTTGAGCTGGATATCGCGCTCCATCCCCCGATTGGCGCGCGAATTGACCAGCGCTGCGACCAGGGCGCCGACATCGATCAATTCAAACTTTGCGCGGCTGAGCTGTGCATCGAGACGCGAAGCTTCTGATATGTCGCTGATCAAGCGATCAAGCCGGTGGACATCGTCGCGAATCACCGCGATCAATTGGCCCTGGAGTTTTTGATCGCTGATCATGCCCAGGCCCTCCACTGCCGAGCGGAGCGACGCGAGCGGATTTTTCAACTCATGCGTTACATCGGCGGCAAAGGCTTCGGTTGCGTCAATCCGCGCCCTAAGCGCCTGGCTCATGTCTGACAGCGCCCGCGCGAGCATGCCGATTTCGTCGCCACGGGTCGGCAACCGCGGCACTACAACTTCGCGCGCCCGCCCAAGCCGCACCCTGACCGCCGCCCGGGCGAGCCGCCGCAACGGGCGAACGATGGTTCGTGCAAGGAACAGCGACAACAGAATCGAGACGATCGTTACAACCAATAGGACGATGCTGAGCCGAAAACGCTCGATCCTAACCGTCTGGGTAATGTCGCGGGCATTAAAACTCGTCATGACGGCGGCATTGCCGGGTAGCGGGGCCGCCGCCGTGATGACTGGGGTACGATCCGGCGCGCGCCAAACGCTGGCCCGGGCCTTATGGGTTAGGCGCACGGCACCGACATCGGGCCAGATTTGCCCGTTCTGGCGTTCGCGGTAAAGCGGCGGCCGTTCTGCCCCGACGACTCTGTCGATCATTGCATCAAGAAACCGGCCGGCGTCCTGTCCCCAAGGCTGCTTGTCGGGATTGACTAGCGTAAAATTCTGTATCCCCAGAGCGCGCGTATCAGCGACAAGGGTGCCACCGCCGTCGAACAGCCGAACGCGTGTGCCCGAGTCCCGCGCGAGTTCGAGCAAGAGTTTGGTCCGGCCTTCTTTTGGCGCAGCGTGTAGCGCGCCGGCGATGAGCACGGCTTCCCGGGTGGCTTGGGCGAGCCTGCTGTCAACAATCCGGCTACGGTAACTGTCGAGGTAGAAAAAACCGAACGCCAGCAGCGCGAGTGCAAAGATGTTGACCGCCAATATCCGTCGGGTGAGCGAGACGCGGCCCGACCATCGCAACGTCAGATCGCGGTCGTCACTCCTCGGAGAATCGATATCCGGCACCATAGAGCGTTTCAATCGCATCAAATTCCTGGTCAACCTGGCGGAACTTGCGCCGCACCCGCTTGATGTGGCTGTCTATGGTCCGATCGTCCACATAGATATCGTCCTGATAGGCCGCATCCATGAGCTGATTACGGGTTTTGACGATGCCGGGCCGCTGCGCGAGCGTTTCAAGAATTAAAAACTCGGTCACGGTCAACGTGACCAGCGCATCGTTCCACGTCACCCGGTGCTTGGCAGGGTCCATCGCCAATCGGCCGCGCTGAAAAATGTCGGCAGGCGTTAGCTCAGCGCCATTTTCGGGCGCTTGCGCGGCTTCGGTGCGGCGCAAAATTGCCCTGATCCGCGCGATTAGCAGGCGCTGGGAAAAGGGTTTGGTGATGTAATCATCGGCACCCATCGCAAGGCCAAGCGCCTCGTCGAGCTCATCGTCCTTCGATGTCAGGAAAATCACGGGGATAGCGCTTTTCTCACGGAGCCGTCGCAGCAGCTCAAGCCCGTCCATGCGCGGCATTTTGATGTCGAAAATGGCAAGGTCTGGGGGGTTGTCGATTAACGCCTTGAGCGCGGTTTCTCCTTCGGAATACACGCGCGTCACAAATCCTTCGGCCTGAAGCGCGATCGAGACCGACGTTAATATGTTGCGGTCGTCGTCGACGAGCGCGATTGAAGCCGTCATATGCTGGGCGACCCTTTCTGCTGGGCTAAATGCTAGGCCAAAGCGCAACCAGGCTCAACAACTGCTGTTCCCGTTCGGTTTGACCGGAGGCCGTGGCGGCGATATGCGCTAAAGATTGATGAATGCGGCCTGACCGCAGTGATCTTTAGGAGATGCTGACGTGACGGACCGCACCCCCAAGATGGGGCTAGAGGCCCAAGGATTTGCGACGAACGCCGATGTCCATTGGAACCTGATTACGGCACCATTGGTCGAAGCATCGCTCGCCCGAGGGGAAGGGCATCTTGCAGCGGATGGGCCATTGGTTGTCGCCACTGGCCAACATACCGGGCGTTCGGCCAAGGACAAATTTATTGTCCGCGATGCCGAAACCGAAGACACTGTCTGGTGGGGCAAATCCAACGCCGCGATGGACCCTGCCCATTTCGCCACGCTCAAGGCCGATTTTCAGGCAGCTCTTGCGGTTAAGGACACGTTGTTCGTGCAAGACCTGTTTGGCGGGTCGCAGCCCGAGCACCGCGTCCGGGTCCGCGTGATCAACGAGCTTGCCTGGCATAATCTTTTTATTCGCACCATGCTGGTACGCCCGGAGTCTGACCAGCTAGCCGATTTCGTGCCCGAATATACCATCATCGACCTGCCGAGCTTCGTGGCGGACCCGGCCCGGCATGGGACGCGCAGCGAAACCGTGATTGCGGTCAATTTCACGGAGAAGTTGATCCTGATTGGCGGCACCAAATATGCCGGTGAGATGAAAAAATCGGTGTTTGGCTTGCTCAACTATCTGTTGCCGGTGGAAGGCATCATGCCGATGCATTGTTCCGCCAATATCGGCCCCAAAGGCGATACGGCAGTATTTTTTGGCCTGTCCGGCACGGGCAAGACGACATTGTCTGCGGACGCCAGCCGCACGCTGATTGGCGATGATGAACATGGTTGGTCCGACACAGCGGTCTTCAATTTTGAGGGTGGCTGTTATGCCAAGATGATCCGGCTGTCCGCCGAGGCCGAGCCCGAGATTTTCGCGGTCACCAAGCGGTTTGGCACGGTGCTGGAAAATGTCGTGATAAACTTGGACACGCGCGAACTTGATCTCGATGACGCCACGCTCGCCGAGAATAGTCGTGGGTCCTATCCGATCAACTTCATCCCGAATGCGTCGGAATATAATATGGGGCCGGTCCCCAAGAACATCGTCATGCTGACGGCGGATGCTTACGGTGTGCTGCCACCGATTTCGAAGCTGACGCCTGATCAGGCTATGTATCATTTCCTCTCTGGTTATACCGCGCGTGTCGCGGGCACCGAGATTGGCGTGACCGAGCCTGATGCGACTTTTTCGACCTGTTTTGGTGCACCGTTCATGCCTCGACATCCGTCCGTTTATGGCAATCTGCTGAAAGAACGGATAGCCAAGGGCGGGGTCGATTGCTGGCTGGTCAATACCGGCTGGAGCGGTGGCAAGGCGACGATGCCGGGGATCAAGCGGATGCCGATCAAGGCAACGCGCGCGCTGCTCAATGCAGCGCTTGATGGCAGCCTCAACAATGCGGAATTCCGCACCGACCCGAATTTCGGCTTCAAGGTGCCCGTGAGTGTGCCGGGCGTTGATTCGAGCCTGCTCGATCCCCGCGAAAGCTGGATCGACAAGACCGAATATGATGCAACCGCAGCCAGGCTGGTTGACCAATTTGTCGAAAACTTCGCGCAATTCCTCGATCATGTCGATGAGGGCGTTCGACAATCGGCCCCCAAGGTAAGCCAACCTGCCTGATTGGCCCCCTCCTTCTCGGGCATTCGTAATAGAAAGCCCGTCGAGGACCGAACTGACTGCAGGACTATTTACGACTGACGCCGATGTGCGAGGCATCGGACAGGCCTTCCTCGCGCGCACCGCGCCGCGCGCGGACTGGACGCACGAGGCGCACCTCCCCGCGCGGGCGGGGAAACTGGCCGCTGCTATTCTATTCGCGCGAACGGCTCTTTTCGGCGGAAGCGCGGTGAGGGTTTATGATGGGTGAGGTGGCTGTGTAAAAATGGCATCTGTGGCGCCGCGAGGCGGTTTGCGGGTGCCAAGCAGGGCGACGTTGATATTGTTTTCAGGTCTGCGGAGGCGCGTCACGGCCAGACGCTGGACAACGCAAGGGTGTGCCAGCCAAAGTTGATTAGGGTCATCAACAATCGCGTAAAAATTCAGCCGCAGACAATTTCGGGTAACGACGTTTGCGGGATCAAGATAAACATTTAGCCGGTCTGCCTGAAATTCGCTCAGAACCAGTGTCTAAAGCGTAACCGTATGCGCTGTCGTCGAGTTTGAACCGATCTTGACGTCGGACACTGTAAAGCTCGCGAACGGCCGCCCGACATAGTGTCGCACCCGCGCGGCGTCACACACTTTACTGACCAGGGGTGGCAGGGATGGCGGGGCTGGTAGTTCAGTTGTCCATGCGCTGGACAGCGTTCCAATAATAATTGCAGCAAGGGTTCTAGACGATCAAATTATTCTGCGTCTCCCGTTCGTGTCATCCATAGTTTGCCACCGCGCACGGTAAAGCCAAGTCTTCCTTCAACAAGATCGAGCGCATCGCGGCCGAATTGTTCAAAGCGCCAGCTTTCGAGGATCGCAAGGCCGTCGCGTTGTCCGGCCGCAAGCGCCTCAAGATCTTCCGTCCGGGCGAGTAATTTGGCGGCAACATCAATATCACGCGCCCTGATCTTGAGCAGCAGCTTGAGCAGATCAGCGACCAGCGCGCCGTCCTTGCCCATGCCGGGTTTGCGGTCCGTGCGCGGCGGCATCTCAGCTGCGGTCATTGGTGTTGCGGCCTCGATCGCATCCATCATCCGCGCGCCGATATCGTTGCTCGCCCAAGCGGAAGAAAGGCCGCGCACGCGCGCCAGATCGGCCTGTTTCTTGGGTGGTGAGCCGGCAAGATCAGCGAGCGTCTCATCCTTGACGATGCGGCCGCGGGGCAGGTTTTTTCCCTGCGCCTCAAGCTCGCGCCAGCGGGCGAGTGCTTTCAAACGCCCCAGCACCTCAGGCTTGCGCGCGGCGATTCGCACTCGGTGCCATGACTCCTCAGGGTCGTTGGCGTAGTTTGCAGGATCGGCGATCCGCTCCATTTCCTGATCGAGCCAGTCGCCGCGTCCCGTCCGGCGCAATTTGCCCAGCATCTTGGGGAATATGGTCGATAAATGCGTCACGTCGCCGATCGCATATTCGATCTGGCGCTTGTCGAGCGGGCGGCGACTCCAATCGGTAAAGCGCGCGCCCTTGTCGACGACGATCCCGAGATAGCTTTCGACCAGGTTGGAATAACCGATCTGCTCGCCTTGCCCCAGCGCCATGGCCGCAATCTGGGTGTCGAATAGCGGGTAGGGCGTCTTACCGGTCAAGTTATAAACGATTTCGATATCCTGCCCGCCAGCATGGAAAACCTTCAGCACATCCGCATTCTCGGTCATCAGATCGAGCAAAGGTTTAAGGTCAATACCCGCCGCCATCGGGTCGATCGCGGCGGCCTCATGCTCATCAGCGATCTGGATAAGGCACAGTTCGGGCCAATAGCTGTTCTCGCGCATGAACTCGGTATCAACTGCGATGAAGGGCGATTGTGCGAGGCGGTGGCAGAGATTGGCGAGTGTGGCGGAATCAGTGACCAGATCATGAATGTGCATTCATCACGCCATAACGAGACTTGTCTGGCTTGACAAAGCAGGGGCTCGCGGGGGAAGCGCGAGTGATCCAGACGCAATAGAGAAGAATTATCCGATGCACGTCTATCGCACCCATCACTGCGCCGAGCTTCGCGCCGACCAGGTCGGGCAGGAGGTCCGTGTGTCGGGCTGGGTCCACAAAAAGCGCGATCATGGCGATCTCGTCTTTGTCGATCTGCGCGATCATTATGGCATCACGCAGATTGTGACTGAGGTGGACGGCCCGGCTTTTGCGGTGATCGAGAGCCTGAAGAACGAAAGCGTCGTGACGATCACCGGCAAGGTGACCGCGCGCGCACCCGATGCGGTGAACTCAAACCTGCCAACGGGTGCGGTTGAAATTCGTGCGCTGACCGCTGTGGTGCAAAGCGCCGCACAGGAATTGCCAATGCCGGTGGCGGGCGAGGCGGAGTATCCCGAGGATATTCGCTTGCGCTACCGCTTCCTTGATCTGCGGCGCGAGCGGCTCCACGCCAATATCATGCTGCGGTCAAAGGTGATCACGTCGCTGCGTAACCGTATGAACGCGCAGGGCTTTACCGAGTTTCAAACGCCGATCCTGACCGCGTCCAGCCCGGAGGGTGCGCGCGATTATCTGGTGCCAAGTCGGGTGCATCCGGGCAAATTCTATGCGCTGCCGCAAGCCCCGCAGATGTTTAAGCAGCTGCTGATGGTCGCCGGATTTGACCGTTACTTCCAGATCGCGCCGTGCTTTCGCGACGAGGATGCGCGCGCGGATCGTTCACCCGGTGAGTTTTACCAGCTCGATTTCGAGATGAGTTTTGTCACGCAGGATGACGTTTTTGCAGCGATCGAGCCGGTGCTGCACGGCGTGTTTGAAGAATTTGCTGATTGGCAGGGCCACAGTGGGATGAAGGGGGGCAGGCAGGTAAGCGCGCTACCCTTCCGCCGCATTCCTTACCGGGAATCGATGCTGAAATATGGCAGCGACAAGCCCGATTTGCGCAATCCTATTTTGATTACCGATGTATCGGACCATTTTCGTGGTTCGGGCTTTGGGCTGTTCGACCGGATCGTGGCGGGCGGCGATGTCGTTCGCGCGATCCCCGCGCCCAATACCGCCGACAAGAGCCGCAAATTCTTCGACGAGATGAATGATTGGGCACGCAGCGAGGGTCATGCGGGTCTTGGGTATATCACGCAGAAAAATGGCGAGTTGGGCGGCCCGATTGCGAAGAATCATGGCGAGGAGGCGACGCGCAAGCTTGTTCAGGCGCTTGGTCTTGGTCCCGATGATGGCATTTTCTTCGCCGCTGGCAAGGAACTTCAGGCGGCCAAGCTGGCAGGGGCTGCGCGCACCCGGATCGGCCAGACGCTCGATCTGATTGACGAGAAGCGCTTTGAATTTTGCTGGATCGTCGATTTCCCGATGTTTGAATATGATGAGGACGCCAAGAAGGTTGATTTCAGCCACAACCCTTTCTCGATGCCGCAGGGCGAAATGGAGGCGCTTGAGACCAAGGACCCGCTCGATATTCTTGCTTATCAATATGATATTGTCTGTAATGGGGTTGAGTTGTCATCGGGTGCGATCCGGAACCACCGCCCGGAGATCATGTACAAGGCTTTCGAGATTGCAGGCTATACCCAGCAAGATGTCGACACCAACTTTGCAGGTATGATCAACGCGTTCAAATGCGGAGCGCCGCCGCATGGCGGGTCCGCCCCGGGCATTGACCGGATGGTAATGTTGCTGGCAGGCGAGCCGAACATTCGTGAGGTCGTGCTGTTCCCGATGAATCAGAAGGCTGAAGATTTGATGATGGGCGCGCCCAGCTTCGTCAGCGCACGGCAGTTGCGAGAACTTAATATTCGTTCGTTAGAAGTGCCGACTTCAAAACCCGCAAGTTAGCGGGATAAAACGAAATGC
>JBBQAU010000050.1:0-13076 GCA_038316685.1 Sphingomonadales bacterium | reverse complement strand
ACGACTTTCGCGCCTTCCTTCAGGCCCTTCCAAAAGCCCCCTTGCGCTTTCATCATGCCAACCAGCGCCTTGGCATCCGCGCCCAGACTGTCGCGCTTCATCCGCTGCGCCTGCAGGAACGGATCAAAGCCAAAGCTTTCGGACGCGAGGCCGCAGCGCGCTATCTCGCTTGTCGCAGCCGTGAACTGATCCGGCGTTTCAAAGGCAAAGCTTCCATACGCAAAGGCAGCCGCTTCGCGCATCAGCGGCAGGGTAACCCGCGCCTTGATGCCAAGCGCGCCGCAATCCGCAGCGAAAAGCCCGGTCAGATCAGGACCAAAGGGTCGCAGCGTATCGCTGCCGGTCTTCATGATCGTGCCGTCGGCCAAGACAACGTCAAAGGAAAGCGCCGAGGTCGCGATGCTGCCGCCCCGCGCCCCCCAGAACAGGCCATTCTGGCTCATCCCACCGCCGATGGTCGCCGTGCTGCCAGACAGCGTACCCCATAAGGGCGTGCGCAGGCCAAGGGGACGCAGCGCCTCATACAGCGCCGCCCAGGTGCATCCCGCCTCAACCGTAACGCGCATATCAACAGGGTCGATGTCGACGATGCGATCCAACCCGCCAAGATCGATCAACAACGCATCGCCCGCAGCAGCCAGATAGCCCGACGTATAGCTCATACCACCACCCCGCGGCAGGACTGCGATGCCCTGCCCGGTCGCAGCTGCCACCCCTGTTGCCAGCATCTCAACTGAGACGGGACGAAAGACCGCCACCGGCGTCCTCCCAACCGAAAAGACATCTTGCCCGTACAGCTCCAAATCGGCGGCGGAAGTGCTTATCGCCCTCGCGCCGACGGCGGCGACCAAGCTCTCCAGCGCTGTCGGTCTAGCGAGTGTAGCCATCCTCACCCCCCAACACCGGGTAGCGACCAAGCGTCAGCAGCAACGCGCCCCCAACTGCGAACATGCCCATGGCTGCGGTCAACATCAAATCATAGCTTCCCGTTCGGTCGCGCACGATACCATAAAGAATGGGCGAAATAGCTGAGCCAATCCCGAACGGCATATAGAGCACCCCATAGATGCGACCATAATGCGCCATCCCGAAATACTTGGCCGTCAAATAGGCGATGACGTCGCTTTCTGCGCCCGCCGCGAAGCCCAGAAGGAAACCGCCCAGCATGATCGTCGGCAGATTGGGCGCGGTCCCGACAAGCAAATAGCAGGCGACCGAGGGCAGCAGCATCGCCGGAAAGGCGATGCCCGGCGCCCAGAACCGGTCAAACAGCAGCCCCACACCGATTCGACCCGATAATATCCCTAGCGCGACCACGCTAAGGACGCTGGCCGCCGTCGCCGGCGGAAAGCCGTGGAGCGCAACAATCTGCGCCATGTGGATATGCGCACCGCCATAAGCCAGCGCGATGATCAGGATCGACAGGAGCAACACCCAGAAGCGATGCCCCCTGATCGCCTGTGCCAGCGTCACGCCGGTAATGTCGCCGCGCTCATTCGTGACGCCAGCAGGCCGCTCGGCTGCTGTCGGCTCCCGAAACCAGGCAAAGCCGATCGGCAGCGCGACCAGCAAGGGGAACAACGCAATGACGGGAAAAGCCAGCCGCCAGCCGCCATAGGCTATGGCCCGGGTAGCGACTTGCGGCACAATGATCGCTGCAAGGCTCGTGCCCAGGAGCATAATCCCCAGCGCCAGTCCACGATTTTTGTCAAACCACATCGACACCGCCCGACTCCACGTCACTGGCGTTGAGCCAATCCCGATCAAGCCAAGCATGAACCAAAAGCCGTACCAGCCGCCAAGCGAACCCGGCACAAAGTAGAAAGACGCAAAGACCAACGCAAAGCCGAACGTCGACCATAGCGCTACCTTGCGCACGCCCACCCTATCGGCAAGTCCGCCGTAAACTGGTGCAAGCAGCGATGCGACCAACCCAAAGACGGTGACACCCGCCGCAACTTGGGCAAAATCCCAGCCGAACTCTGCATGCACCGGCCCAAGCACAAGCGGGAGAACATTGAACGGCAGGGGGGACGCGCCACAAGCCACGCCCGCCATTGCTGCAGCCAATGGCTTGCCACCGCGCCGGAATTCGGACTCGGCGGGAGGCGATCCCGTCATTGAAAGTTCAGCCGTCATGCCTCTTACTTCCCCGAAGCGACGACCAGGTCGCAGTGCCAGTGTGGCAAGAATGATGGATGCAAGCCTGAACCACAAGCCTGCTCAAACGCCTATTGATCATCCAAGGCCGACTGCCATTTCCTTGTTACTGCACGACCCGACTGCTGCACGAGACGTCAATCAAGCTGGTCGGATTTTCTGATTTGTCCGGACAAGTTTTCATGTATCAATCACCCTGTCAAGCACGCCCTAACCTTGAGGATGTTGCCCGTTGAGCGACCTTGCGTATCGCAGTCTGGTTTATCTCCACCTGCTGCTCTTCGTGCTATGGCTGGGGGCAGATGCCGGGGTATTCCTGCTCGGGCAACATTTTCGCAAACGCACTGTCTATTCGCTAGATCAGCGGATTGCGCTGCTGAAGCTGCTGGTGGTGGTCGATATGGTACCGCGCTCGGCCTGGGCGCTGATGGTGCCGGTGTCGCTCACGCTCGCGCTGGCCGGCCATTGGTGGGAAGTGCCAGTGCCACTCGTCGGCGCGGCCTGGTTGATTGGCGCGGCGTGGTTGTGGCTGGTTTGGGACGCGCATCGACATGACATGACACCGCGCGCGGCCCGCGACCGTCGGATTGAGGCGTGGCTGAAATATGCGCTGACCGTGTTCTATCTGTGGCTCGGGGTCGCATCGCTCCTGACCGGTCACCCCATCGCGGTGCCTTGGCTGGCGTGGAAGGCGCTGCTCTTCGGGTTGATCTTTGTTGCCGCCATCATGATCGATGTGGCGTTCAAGCCGGTCGGGCCGCTGCTCGGACGATTGCTTGCCGAAGGATCGTCCGACGCGACCGAGATACCCTTGCGCCGGACGATGGACCGCACCCGCCTCTGGGTCTTTGCAGTCTATGGATTGCTCTTCGTCACTGGCTGGCTTGGCGTCGTGAAGCCTTGAAAGCCTTGTGCGATTCAGGGTTGACCTCGCCAAGTTGTCCGGACAAATCATGCTGCCAGAAGTGGATAGGTTTTTGACATTGACGTTGGGCCTGACGAGTTTGTTGTTTGTATCCGGGGCAACGCCGGAGAGGCTTCCCAAGGCGCTGGCCACACGTGCCTCGATTGCCTGCATCGATCTGGAAGATTCGGTGCCCGACGCTGACAAGGCTGTGGCGCGATCCGCAGCACTGGCGCTGATAAGTGGCGATCCTCGGGTTGCGATCCGCATCAATCCGGTAACAACGCTTGAAGGTCTTCGCGATCTCGTCGCGTTGGCCGACGCCCCTGCTCGGCCAAAATTTCTGCTGCTGCCCAAGGCTGAAAATGCAGGCGACATATCGGTCGTGCGGGGAGCCCTTGGCAACGATGTCGTGGTCATTCCGTTGATCGAAAGTCCAGCCGCGCTCCACCAGACGGCAACCATCGCCGCGAGTCCCGGCGTTGGCGCGATGATGTTCGGCGGCGGCGACATGGCGGGAGAACTGAGCGTTGCGATTGCTTGGGAACCCCTGCTCGCGGCGCGCGGTCTGTTTCTGCTCGGATGCGCGCAGGCAGGCGTTCCTGCCATCGATGTTCCGTTTGTGGCGCTTGATGATCTTGCCGGCTTGGAGGCCGAGACATTGAAGGCGCAGGCGCTAGGATTTCAGGCAAAGGCGGCCATCCATCCGGCTCAGATCGACGTCATTAACGCGGTCCTTCGCCCATCCGCCGAATTGACCGCGGAGGCGCGTGATGCAGAGGCCGCCTTTGCCGCAGGCGGCGGTGCCCCGGTGCGGTTTCGCGGCAAGATGCTGGAATTGCCGGTGATGCGCCGGTATCGCCGCATTCTTGCTCAGGCGGCAATGGAAGGAAATGTGCATGCGTAATGGTGTTATCGAAGTAAGCCCTGGCAGATTCCGGGAAACCTTCGGGCGCAGCTATGAAGATTTTGTGGTCGGGCATATTTATGAACACCGGCCCGGCCGCACGATCACCGATGCCGATAATATTTGGTTCACTTTGCTGACGATGAACACTCACCCGGCGCATTTTGATTATGAATTCGCCAAGAAAACCGAATTCGGTAAGCCGCTTATTGCGTCACCGCTGACCGTGGCGCTGATGGTCGGCATGAGTGTGTCGGACATCAGCCAGAAAGCGGTCGCCAATCTGGGTTGGGACACTATCCGCCTCACCCATCCGCTCTTCCCAGGCGACACGCTTTATGCCGAAAGCGAAGTGCTCGAAAAGCGTGAGTCATCCTCGCGGCCCGAACAAGGCATTGTGACGGTCAAAACGATTGGCAAAAACCAGCACGGCGATGTGGTGTGCAGCTTTAGCCGCACGATGCTGATCTGGAAGCGCGGGTTCGGCCCGATGGACGATTGAGGAAGTCGATAATGGCAAGCGTGATTGAAATGTCCCTCCCCACAATAGACCTCGACGAGGAAGCCGCCTTGCTCGAAGCGATCGATCGCTGGATCGAGCGCGAGGTGCGCCCTGTCGTTATGAAACATGATCATGACGACATCTGGCCGGCGGAAATCGTGGCCCAAATGACCGATATGGGGCTCTTTGGTGCGACCATCGGCAAACAATATGGCGGTCTTGGCCTTCCCGCGACGACTTACGCCAAGATCGTCGCGCGTATTGCGTCCTATTGGATGGCGATTACCGGCATCTTCAATTCACACTTGATCATGGCAGTCGCGGTTGAGCGCTTTGGCACCGAGGCGCAGAAAGAACTCTGGCTGCCGCAATTTGCAAGCGGCGCGATCCGTGGCGGTCTGGCGCTGACGGAGCCGAACGCGGGCACTGACCTGCAAGCGATTCGCACTATCGCGACGCGCGACGGCGATGACTATGTGATCAATGGCACCAAGACGTGGATCTCGAACGGCATCAACGGAAGCTGCTTTGCCCTGCTGGTCAAATCCGATGCCAAGGCCGATCCGCGCTACAAGGGGATGAGCCTGTTCATCGCGCCGAAGGGGCCTGGTTTCACGACCGGCAAAAAGTTTGAAAAGCTTGGCTATAAATCAATCGATAGCGCAGAACTGATCTTTCAGGACTACCGCATACCCGCTGCAAATTTGATCGGCGAGCGTGAGGGACAGGGCTTTTTTCAGGCGACCGGCGGGCTTGAACTGGGGCGGATCAACGTTGCGGCACGTGGCGTTGGTCTTGCCGATGGTGCGTTGCGGCTGGCGACAGAATATGCCCAGCTGCGTGAGACAATGGGCAAGCCGATTGCCGAGCATCAGGCGATTCAGCTTAAAATTGGCGACATGGTCACCCGCGCTCGCGCCGCGCGACTGCTGACGTTTGACGCAGCCGAGGCCTATGACCGTGGCGAACGGTGCGACATGGAGGCGGGCATGGCGAAGTATTTTGCGTCGGAAGCCGCCGTCAAAAATGCTGAGGAAGCAATGCGTATCTTCGGCGGTTATGCCTATTCAAAGGAATATGAGATCGAACGCTATTATCGCGATGCCATGCTGATGTGCATCGGCGAGGGCACCAACGAAATGCAGCGTATGATCATTTCAAAACAATGGGTAAAGCGGAACCCGGCGTGACGGAAACACGGCGGCTCCCCCTTGATGGCTATCGGATACTTTCGGCCGAGCAATATGGCGCGGGGCCTTACGGCACGATGTTCCTCGCCCAGCTGGGGGCGGACGTCATCAAGATTGAGCCGCCCAAATCAGGCGACACCGCGCGCGGCGTTGGCCCGCATTTCCTGCGCGAAGGTGACAGTCTTTATTTCCAAAGCTTTAATCTGAACAAGCGTTCGCTGACGCTTGATCTCACCACGGCTGAAGGACAATCTGTATTTCGACGGCTGGCAGCAGACGCCCATGTCGTTGCCAATAACTTACGCGGCGATCTCCCCGCAAAACTCGGGCTGACCTATGCAGCGTTGCAGGACGTCAACCCGGCAATCGTCTGCGCGCATCTGTCCGCCTATGGCCGCGACAATGATCGGGCGAAATGGCCGGGCTATGACTATTTGATGCAGGCCGAAGCGGGTTTCCTGTCGCTAACCGGCGAGCCTGACGGACCACCAGTGCGGTTCGGACTGTCGATGGTTGATTTCATGACCGGCACAATGATGACGATCGGATTGCTCGCCGCACTGGTCGATGCCGAACGCAGCGGCGTTGGTCGTGATGTCGATGTCGATCTACTATCAGCGGCGGTCCACCAAATGAGTTATCCGGCGATCTGGTATCTCAACGAAGGTGATATCACGCCCCGCGCACCCCGTTCGGCGCATCCCTCCGTAACCCCAAGCCAGATGTTCCGCACCGCCGATGGCTGGATGTTCGTGATGGCCCAACTTCCAAAATTCTGGACGATCCTGACCGACAAGCTCTGCCGCCCTGATCTCGCCGCCGATCCGCGTTTTCTAACCCCGGCCTCACGCCTCGCCCATCGCGACGCGCTAACCGAGATGCTCGACGCCATCTTGACGACACAGCCGACCGCGCACTGGATGACGTTGCTAGCCGGTCATGTGCCGGTCGCGCCTGTTCATGCGCTCGACGATGCACTGGACAATCCATTCCTTACAGAAACCGCGATGCTGGATACAGTGGAGCATCCTGACCGCGCTGCCCTCCGCGTGCTCGCCAATCCGATCCGGCTTGATGGGGAACGGTTGCCCAATCGTGCCGGACCGTTACTGGGGGCGGACAGCGAGTCCGTGCTTGGCGAGGCGGGTTACTCTGCCGAAGAGATCAGCGGTCTGAAACAACGCGGTATCGTGTGATGGGTAAGCTGACCGGCCTGACGGTCGTCGATCTCTCGCTGTTCCTGCCGGGACCGATGATGACGATGATGCTGGCTGATCAGGGCGCTGAGGTGATCAAGGTTGAGCCGCCGGGTGGCGATCCAGCGCGCGAGCAGGCCCCGTTTGAGGCGGGACAATCGGTGTGGTTTCGCAATCTCAATCGCGGCAAGCGCAGCGTCGCGATAGACCTTAAGAGTGACGCAGGCCGCGACCAGCTCTGGGCGCTGATCGAAACCGCAGACGTGTTTGTCGAAGGTTTTCGACCTGGCGTAGTCGACAGGCTCGGCTTTGGTTATGACGCCGTCGCGGCCCGCAATCCGCGCATCGTTTACTGCTCAATCAGCGCGTTTGGTCAGCAGGGTAGCCTTGCCCACCACCCGGCGCATGACATGGCGGTGCAGGCTTTAGCCGGATTTATGTCAATCAATGATGGTCCGGACGGCACGCCCGTCGTCCCCGGTGTTCCCTCAGCCGACATGGCGGCGGGCCTGACCGCCCTGTCCGCCGTCCTGATGGCGCTGATCGGGCGGGAGAAGAGCGGACGTGGTGATCGGATAGATACCGCGATGTTTGATGCGCTGCTGCCGTGGTGCGCCCATACGGCGGGCGGCGCGATCGCCGGTGGTCCGTCACCAACCTCAGCAGAGCAGCGCTCGCTGGGAGGTGCGGCGTTCTACAACGTCTATCGAACCGCGGACGCTCGCCACATCGCGTTGGGGGGGCGCGAACTCAAGTTCGTTGACAACCTTATGCAAGCGTTGGGGCGTCCCGATCTCGCCCCGCTGGGCGCGCTGCCGGCTGGGCATGATCAGGCTCCGTTGCGCGCCTTTCTTGCCGACACCTTTTCACAGCGCACGCGTGACCAATGGGTCAACTGGTTCGCTGACAAAGATGTGGCCTTTGCGCCCGTGCTGGATTTCCGCGAGGCTCTTGATGCGCCCGTCATCGCTGAGCGTGGTTTGCTAGTGGAGTTTGAAGGCGCGCATCAGATCGCCCCCGCCATCCGTTTTGCCGAAGAAGACTGGCAACCGCGCGCAGCACCCGCGCTCGGTGAGGGCTGAATGCTACCCCTCCACCTCGATATGCATCGAATAGGCGAAGCGATCGCCAGGGTGGTGGCTTACGGAAATTTCAATAACGCGACCGTCAGTGTCAACGTAGCAGCGAAGTATTCGAAGGCAGGGGCTTCGGCGGGCGACGCCCAAAGCCGCAGCCATCTCGGCAGTCGCGGCCACCGCTTGAATATCTTGCGTCACCCGCGCAATCTTGACGCGCGCAAGCCGCTCAAGCTGCCGGAAAAGCGTTGGTTCAGCGAGGTCGATCGCGCTCGCCGCTTCGGCAAGGTCCGGGTGAATATAGGCCTCTGTCAAAGCAATAGGGCGCTCGGCGTCGCGGCCCGAACGAATGCCGCGAAATTGCGCCCATTTCCCGCCGCTGGGTGCACCAATTTGTTGAGCCAGATTGCGCGGCAGAGCAACGCTAACGCCGCGCTCAAAGACGACATGGGTGTCGCGGGCATATTGCAGAATCTCGTTAACGTTCGACAGCGGCTGGTGCAGCGCACCGCCGCGCGCCGCCGCCGATTGGATTACCGTGCCAGAACCGCGCTTGCGCTGGATCATGCCTTCCGACTGGAGCGTGCGCAACGCCTCGCGCACCGTAAACCGGCTGACGCCATATTGGCCACACAGCATGTTTTCGGTCGGGAATTGTTCGGCCTGTGGAAATTCATCCCGCAGAATGCGCGCCCGCAAATCATCCGCCAGTTCGATATACCTGGGCTTGCGCACCGCATTTGCCACTACAGCGGCCAAATTTCATCTCCAGTTGCGATAATGCTGTGACCGATTTACCGCTTATCGCGCGCCTTGCCGCCCATTTGCAACGGCCCGTGCCAGAATCTGTCCGGACAAGGGCTAGGTTGCATCTGCTGGACTGGCTGGCGTGTGTTGCGGGCGCGCGGAGAAGTGTGGTCGCTGATGTTGCGCGCGCGGCAGAGCCCGATGTGCTGACGCGCGCCGCCTTGCTGGGTAATGTGCTGGAAATGGACGATGTGCATCGAGCGGCATTGTTACATCCCGGACCCGTTGTCTGGACCGCAGCGCTATGCGCAGCGCGCGACGAGACGGCGTTAATGGCAGACATGCTCGACGGCGCCGTGCGCGGCTACGAGTCGATGATTGCTGTCGGAACGACTTTCGGCGCTGCGCACTATGCCCTGTGGCATCCAACTTCGACGGCAGGCGGGTTTGGTGCAGTTGCAGCGGCAGCTTCAATCTATCGGATGTCTGTAGAGCAAACCGTTTGGGCGCTGGGCAATGCCGGGTCCGTGGCCGGTGGTCTTTGGCACATGCGTCACGCAAACGTGATGACCAAGCAGATGCATGCCGCTCGCGCCGCCTTGGAGGCGGTTTGGTTCGCGCGGCTGGCGCGTGGCGGCTTTACCGGCCCCGACGCCATATTGGAGGGTCCGCAAGGGCTTTACGCGGCGATGACGCGCGCGCCCAACCCGATGATATTGAGCGAGAGCTGGACGATAGAGGAAGTCAGCTTCAAACCTTGGGCTGCCTGCCGCCATGCCCATCCCGTGATTGACTGTGCGCTGGAGCTGCGCGCGTCAGGCAAACTGCGCCCGCCCTTCCATATCGAAACCTATGCCGACGCCATCACCTTTTGCAATCGACCTGATCCGATAACCGAGACCGACGCCAAATTCTCGCTCCAACATGCGGTGGCCGTGATCGCCGATGGACGCAACGCCGACCCTGCCGATTTCACGCCACAGGCCATTGCCGCGCTCGCCCCGTTGCGCCTGCAAGTGACCGTGAGTGAAGGCACTGATTTCACCGCCCGCTATCCAGCCCATTTCGGCGCGCGCGTGAATGGCCTGGAACTGACCGACACGCGCGGCGACCCCGAACGACCGGTTACGCAAGCGGACATTATTGCCAAGCTCCGCACGCTTGTTGCCTGGGGTAGTTTGCCCGCGAGTGAAGCCGACCGTGCCGCCGAACTTGTATTATCGGGCGACCACACGACCGAGATCATCACCATGCTGGGCGACTGGCTGTCATGACTCCGACCGAGACTTTGCTCGCCTTTGCCCGCGCCAATCACGTCTTGCCCGACTCCGCGAGATCCGACGCCGCCCGCCTGCTCGCCGACACGCTTGCGGTTGGCGCAGCGGGATCGACCGCTCCAGGGGCAGACGGGGTACTCGCCGCCGCGCGTGGCTGGGGCGAGGGCCGCGAAGCTCGGTTGATCGGCAGCTCGGATCGTCTTCCCGCCCCATCCGCTGCCTTCGTCAACGGGTTTCGCATTCATTGCCTCGAATGGGATGCCGTTCACGAACCAGCCGTCGTTCACGCCCTCTCAGTTGTCACAGCAGCATTGGGCGCGAGCATTGACCGGCGGGGTGGCTGTGCGCCTGACGACGCGCTGGTGGCGCTCGCAATCGGCGTCGATGTGGCAAGCGGGCTTGGCATTGCCGCCACCTCCCCGCTCAAATTCTTCCGGCCCGCCATCGCCGGGTGTATTGGTGCCGCGCTTGCCGTTGCCCGGCTGGAGCGGGTCGAGCGGCTCGAGGATGTGCTTGGTCTCGCCTACTCATTCTGTTCGGGCACAATGCAGGCGCATGTCGAGGGTTCCATCGCGCTGCCGCTCCAGATCGCCAATGCCGCACGTTCGGCAATATTGGCAGTCGATCTGGTCAAGGCCGGCCTGACCGGGCCGCAAGATGCGCTTGAGGGGCCATTTGGTTATTTCAACCTTATCGATGACGGTGTTTTGGCGAGCTATACCGAAACTATTGGGGAGCGCTGGCTGATTTCAGCGGTCAGCACGAAACCCTACCCGTCGGGCCGCGCAAGCCATGCCACCCTCGCGACCATCGCAGATTGGGGATATCGAGCGGATCAGATAGACCGCATCGAGTTGTTCGTGCCTCCGCTCATCAAACGACTGGTTGGAAGACCAATGGAGGCGGGGATGACGCCAGCTTATGCCAGGCTCTGTATGCCGCTGCTCGTCGCACTCATGGCAGCCGATGGACTGATTGATCCGCGACGCTTTACATCTGCCACTTTCGACGACCCGGCAATACAGGATTTAGCCGGGCGAGTGAGTATCAACCAGGATACCAACCCTGATTCAAACGCGCTTTTCCCACAAAGAATCCGTGCGACACTCAAAGGGAACAAGATCATCGAACGCCTCGTGCCTGCAACGCTCGGAAGTCCGCAATCGCCGCTCTCAGCCACACAAGCTGCCGCCAAACTCAAGCTGATCCGCGCGCTCGCCCCCGCTGCCGAACCCCGCCTCTTCGATGACCCGCTCGGCTATTTCACGGAGATCGCATGACCTTCCCGACTTATTTCGAGGCGTTCGATGCGCGCCAGATGCTCGCCGATTACCCGATCGGCGATGCCTTTACGGCGCGGTATACGGGCATGAGCCGCGATGAACTGCGTACTATTCAGAACCGGCAATTCGTCCGGCTGATGGCACGCGGCTGGCAAATCCCGTTCTACCAGCGGTTATGGAGTGCCAAAGGCATAGCAGCGGGCGATATCCGCAGTCTCGATGACATTACCAAGCTGCCCGTTTATGACAAAACCGATCTGATGGCCTCCGTCGCAGAACACCCCCCTTATGGCGATTTTGGCGGGCGGGGTGCTGACCCGGTCATCTTTCACACCACCAGCGGCACGACCGGTCGGCCGCAACCGCTGCTGTTCGGTCCAAAGGGGCGTGAGGTGACCAATTTGCTCGTCGGGCGCATGTATCGCTGGCAGGGCCTGTCGCCCGAAGATGTCGTTCAGTCGGTCTATGGCCACGGAATGATCAACGGCGGGCACTATATCCGTGAGGCCGTCACCCATTTCACCAACTCGCTGTTCCTCTCGGCGGGCACCGGGATTGAGACGCGATCGGCAAATCAGGTGTCGCTGATGGCCGATTTCGGCGTGACAGTGCTGGTCGGCTTTGTCGATTACATCCGCAAGCTGGCAGAGGTTGCGCGCGACGCGGGGCTGCTGGAGCAAATCAAGGTCCGCATGATCTGCGGCCATCTCGGCACCGAGGACCGCGCTTCGACCGAGGCGGCGTGGGGCGGTGCCAAGGCGTTTGACTGGTATGGCGTCGGCGATACCGGATCCATCGCGGGCGAGGGGCCAGAGCGTGAAGGGTTGTATGTCTGGGAAGACGCGCAGTTCCTGGAATTGCTCGACGTCGATACCGGCGTGCCGGTGGGGCTGGGCGAAACCGGCGACATGGTTGTCACTTGCCTGTTCAAGGACGATGTCGCGCCGTGCATCCGCTTCAATACGCACGACATTACGCATGAACTCACCGGCACCAATGCCACCGGCATGGCCTTTCGCCGGATCGCCGGGTTCAAGGGCCGTAGCGACAACATGGTCAAGCTGCGCGGCATCAACGTGTTTCCCCATGCAATCGGTGCGATCATCGAAAACCGCGCCGATCTAACGGGCGAATTCGTCTGCAAACTGACCCGCGATCCCGCGACCCAGCGCGACGATATGCTCGTCATTCTCGAAAGTCGGGGCGGGAGTGATGAAGCTGGGCTAGCTTCGCTACTCCGGCAGGGGTTGGGCGTCGAAGTGTCAATCCAGATAGCACAACCCGGCGGCACAGCTTCGCTGACCCAGATCGATGTCCGGCAAAAGCCGATCCGGCTGATTGACGACCGGGGGCTGTAATGCACGATCGCTGGGGCGCCTTTACTGATCTCGATCCCAGCGCAACGGACGGCGCAGGGCCGCTAGCGGGTCTGTCGATCGGCATCAAAGCAAATATTGCGGTCAATGGCCTTCCCTGGACGGCGGGATTGGGCACAAGGCGTGGGGTGATCGCCGCGCATGATGCAGCAGTCGTCGCGCTGCTTCGCGCAGCGGGAGCAACAATCCCAGGCACGCTCAACATGCATGAGGCAGCGCTGGGCGCGACTACCGACAATCTCTTTTATGGCCGGACGCAAAATCCCCATCGCTACGGCTTTACCCCCGGCGGATCGTCGGGCGGATCAGGCGCGGCGGTAGCGGCGGGGCTGGTCGATGCGGCACTCGGCACCGATACATTAGGGTCGATCCGTATTCCGGCGGCCTATTGCGGCGTTTACGGGCTGAAGCCAACGCTTGGCGCGGTGCCAACCAAGGGATTGCTGCATCTCGGGCGC
>JBBQAU010000049.1:0-13173 GCA_038316685.1 Sphingomonadales bacterium | reverse complement strand
GTCGGCTATACCGCATTGGCGCTGGCAATGTCGCTTGCGTCGCCCGTATTAGCGGTCATCGCTGGGGCGGTGGCGATCCTGGCCCTGTATCGCGCGGGCAGCTTCATTCATGAACTGACGCATATCAAGCACAGCGCCGTCACCGGTTTTCGGCTTGGCTGGAACTTATTGATCGGCATACCGATGATGGTCCCATCATTCATGTATGAGGGCGTGCATAATTTGCACCATGCGCGGACGCGGTATGGCACACCCGATGATCCTGAATACCTGCCCCTCGCGTTGATGAAGCCTTGGTCACTCCCGCTCTTTATTGGCGCGTCGCTGCTTGCGCCGATTGCGTTGCTGATCAGATTTGCTGTGCTGTCGCCGCTGGCGGCACTGTTTCCTTCGGTGCAGACGGTGGTTGTGGCCCGCTATTCAGCGCTTTCGATCAATCACGCCTTTTCGCGCCGCGCTCCTGAAGGCGCGCTTTGGACGCAGTGGCAGCTGTCGTCGGCAGTGACGAGCATCTGGGCGATTGCCTTGTTGGCTATGGTGGCGACGGGGGTTGTGCCGCTTCGTGCGTTTTTGATATTTCTTGCTGTTGGTTCCGGCGTTGCTGTCATCAATCAAGTGCGGACGCTCGTTGCGCATTTGTGGGAAAATGATGGCGAGGTCATGACCGTGACGGCGCAGTATCTGGATAGCGTCAACGTGCCGCCACCGGCGCTCTTGCCGGTGCTTTGGGCACCGGTTGGCCTTCGCTATCATGCCTTGCATCATCTGCTGCCGGGGTTGCCGTATCATGCGCTCCCGGAGGCGCATCGTCGGCTGAGCAAGGCCTTGGGCGCAGCATCACTCTACCAACGCGCTAATTATCGCGGGCTTTTTGGCCTAGTTGATCGAATTATCCGCAGTACGATGCTGCGTTAACGCGCGCGCCGCTGCTTACTCTTCTGTGCGCACCAACACGAATTCGCCGATCAGCAGGAACAGTAAAAACGGTGCCCACGCAGCAAGGCTGGGCGGGTAGGCGCCCAAATTGCCCATAGCAAGCGCGAAACTATCCGCGACAAAATAGGCAAAACCCAGTGCCATACCGAGCACCGCGCGGACGAACAATTTCCCTGATCGGGCTACACCGAAAGCTGCAACCGCGCCCAATAAAGGCATCAACAGGGCGGAAAGGGGCCCAGAGATTTTGTGCCACAGCGCCCCTTCCAGCGCCTTTGTGGGACGACCTGCCGTTGCCAAATCACCAATCGCCTCCTGCAGAGCGCCGAACGACATCCCTTCAGCGTCGATATTGCCCAGCGTAAACTGATCGGGGCGGACACCTTGCCCAACCGTGATTGCGCCAAGCTTCTGCCGGCGCCCCGAGGCGACATCGAATCGCGAAGCATCCTCAAGCCGCCAGCCATCGCCGTCACGTCTGGCACGCGGTGAGGAAATGACCGAAACGGTCATGCCCTCGCGACGATCAAAGACCGTAATGTTACCAAGGCGAGCGGCCTCGCCCTTACCGCGCACCTCTTCGACGCGAATTAAGCTGTCCCTTTCGCGCACCCAAACGTTAACGCGGTCACCGCTGTCGACGGGGAGGGGGGCATATTCAACCTTTTTCCAGCGATTGAGCGTAGCGGTTGCGCGCGAAACAACGCGATCATTGAAGGCAAATGAAAATGCCGCAATCGCCAGGCTGACGATGATCAATGGCGCGAGCACCTGATGGGCGGAAAGGCCCGATGCCTTGAGCGCGATAATCTCGCTATTCTGGTTGAGCGTCGAAAGCGTGAAGATCGTGCCGAGCAGCACGGCGAACTTCAGAAAAGTTGCGATGATCTGAGGCGTGCGCAGACTGACATAGCGCCACACCTCGGCATTACCGTTGCCTGGATGCGCGAGAATATAGCCAGATTCGGTTAGGACATCGAGCGATTGGAGCACCAGGACAAGCACCGCCAAAATAGCGATGGTCCGGCCCAAAAACATTCGGCCCATATAAAGTGTGACTGTGCGGGAGGGGAAGAATTGCGCTCGCATTACGTTACTGCCCTGCGCCGACCGGGCAGCCAGTTACGAATGATTCTTGCGATCTTTGCGGCTGCGCGTTCAAGGGCGCCGATGGGCTGGCCGCCGGGAACATAAGCAATTGTATAATACATCCAGCAAACCAGCACAGTCATAAAAGCGAACGGCACCCAAAGTGCCAGAAACGGGTCGATCCTGCCAAGCGAGCCGACCGCCTGAGCGTATTCGTTGATCTTATGGTAGGTGACCAACATGATGATCCCGAGGAAAACGCCTAGCGCAGATGTCGAGCGTTTTTGCGGGATGCCCAGGGCGAGCGCGAGCAGTGGTAACAGGAACATCGTCGCCACTTCGGCCAGTCTGAAATGAAATGCTGCGCGACTGGTCGCCCGTATATCAGCCGGTGTCTTGCTGTCGCTCCCGATAACGGCGAGTTCGGGCAAGGTTAGTTCAAGATTGCGGCCGCCTCTACCCCGGAAGCTTTCGGTTTTGGGGAGCGGAATAGGTAGATCGTGCGATGTGAATGTCAGTACACGGGGTGCTACGTAGCTCGGGTCGGAATTGATCAATGTGCCGTTGGTGAGCCGGAAGATCACCTCGTCCGGGTTGTCGGTGGCAAGAAACTGCCCGCTGGCAGCCGTCACCGTCAGCCAACCACCGCCTTTTGTTTCTTTGTGAACGAAGATGCCGGACAATCTTCTCCCCTCATCCTGGCTTTCCTCGATCCGCACGGTCGCACCATTGGGGAAGTTGGTGAACTCACCAACCTTTATCGAAGCCCCCAAAGCGCCGGTCCGCAGCTCGAAACGCAACCCCTCATATGCATACCGCGCATAGGGTTGAATATAGCCGACAATCGCCAGGTTGATCAGCGCGAGCGCCATTGTATACATATAAGGTACGCGCAACAGCCGCGTGTAGCTCATCCCAACCGCGCGCAAAACATCAAGCTCGGAACTTGTTGCCAAGCGGCGAAATGCCAGCAGGATGCCGAGCAGCAGGCCGATCGGGATACCGAGGCCAAGATATTCAGGCAGCAAATTGGCCAGCATCTGCCACACTACGCTGACTGGCCCGCCCTCAGTCGCAACGAAATCGAACAGCCGCACCATTCGGTCGAGCACCAGCAGCATCGCCGAGATCAGCAAAGTGGAGATCAGCGGCACGGCGATCAGCCTGGCCAAATAGCGATCAATGGAATTCATGCGAAGCTAGGCGGCCTTCACGCAGGATAAGGGCAGCAAGTTTTGCCACAATCTTGCCGCTATACCGTTGTCGGACGGGCGCGTCAGCCACAAACTGATGGACGGTGGGTCCGGGGCGCGTGAGCGGGGGGAACACACCGCCCGGTGGAAGAGCGTTGCGCCAACTTGGCGACTTGCTGCCTTCGTCGGCGCTGGGTGAGGGACTCATACCAAGGCTCGTCGAGCTCAACTCTTCCCACCTTCCCTAATGGGGCGGCGCTTCATAGGTCAAGATGAACGAGTCTCGGTATTACGCGTCTATTTGCGGTCCATGCCATCGTTCAATCAATTTATTCGCACCGACGGATTGAATTGCAAAATCAACAATTGACTCACCAACTTTCAGATCGGGTGTTTAGCCGACGACGCCGACGGCTTGGCCTGCCACCTTAAATTGCTGCAACACAGTGGTGATTTGTTCGGCGGTGTGTTCCGCGCACAAAGAACAGCGCAGCAGGAAAGTGCCCGCCGGTGTTGCAGGGGGGCGGGCCATGTTTACATAGACACCTGCCTCAAGCAGCGTTTGCCACAGCGTGATTGCTTGTGCCTGATCCTTCAGGATCACCGCGATGATCGCTGATTCGGGCTTTTCGGTGCCGAGCGTATAGCCCATCGCGGTCAGCCCACCGTGCAGCCGGCGGGAATTTTCCCACAGATGTCGCCGCTTGTCGTGTGCGTGCATCAATTTGCGGATTGAGGTCGCGGCGGTCGCGACGACAGAGGGCGGCAGTGATGCGGTGAAGATATAGGGGCGACAGGCCATCCGCATCGCCTCAAATTTGGGGTGCGTTGACACGCAAAAGCCGCCAACGGTGCCGACCGATTTGGAGAAGGTGCCAATGATGAAATCAACCTGGCCTTCAAGCCCCTCCTGCTCATAGACGCCGCGGCCATGCTCGCCGAAAAAGCCCATGCTGTGCGCCTCATCGACGAGCACCATCGCGCCGTGTTTGCGGGCGACGGCGACCATTTCCTTCAAGGGCGCGATATCGCCGAGCATCGAATAGACGCCCTCAAGCACCACAAGCTTGCCGGGTTCCTTGGGCAGGCGACCTAGCCTTTTGTCGAGATCCTCGACTGAGTTGTGGCGAAATCGGACGATCTCTGCATTGCCGAGCGCGCAGCCATCATAGATTGAGGCATGGCTGTCAGCATCAAGGATGATATATTCGCCCTTGCCGACGAGTGTCGAGATGATGCCTAGATTGGCGAGATAGCCGGTTGAAAAGACCATTGCGTGGTCAAGCGCGTAAAATTCCTTCAGCGCTTCTTCGGCGTCAATGTGGTCGCGGAACGTGCCGTTGAGCATGCGGCTGCCATTAGTGCCCGAACCAAATTGGTCGAGCGCATCCTTGCCGGCCTGGATGACATCGGGGTCAAACGTCATCCCCATATAATTATACGTGCCGAGCAGGATTGTTTCCTTGCCCTTGATGACCGCCACCGTCGGCGATTTCACTTGTTCCATGACGATCGCAAACGGATCACGCACACCGCTGTCGGCAAGCGCCTGCCGCTCGGCAATCAGGCCGTCAAACTTGCTCATCAGATCATGCGGTAACGCAGGTGTCGCGTCGACGCGGAGCATTTCAGTAGTTTCTGTCACGGATTATGCCTTCAACTTCATGACCACATCGACGAGCTGGCCGATGGTCTCAATTTCTGCCTGCATGTTCATGGTAATGATGATGTCAAACTCATCCTCGGTTGAGGCGACAAAATCCATTACCGTCAGGCTATCCCATTCCAGATCACCCTGGAAAGTGGTCGCGTCGGCCAGACTTACCCCCTTTTTGTTAAAAGGCTCAATCAGGCCGGTAATGGTTTCATAGACAGTGCGGCGGTCAGTCATGTCTGTCCTAGCGATTCTTGGTCTTGTGCAATGCCAATCAAATGCGGCGGCTTTCTGTCCGGTTTATAGCAGGCCGCTCGCGCGATACCATGCGGCAGTTTCTGCGAGCCCTTTAGCTGTGGGAATTTGCGGCTCCCAGAGCGTTTCCGGCGGCCGTCGGTTTGGGTCAATCGTCCAATCGGGGTGGCACATATAGCCGACCCGGTCGCGCGTCAGCTTTGCATCGTCGCCCCGCAACAGCCCATCGAGGCGAGCGGCGAGCATCAAGACGGTCTTGGGGAGCGCCAGTGGCAGCACCCGCTGGCCAACGGCAGCACCGATTGCCTGGCCTAGAAATTCGGCGTGGGTCCAGCCGCCTTGCTTGCCATCGTCTGCCTCGAAGATGGCGCGACCGGCATCATCGGTTGCGAGCGCAAGCAACAGCCGCGCGAGATCATCGACATGGATGACCGACATTTTGCCGGGAGGCGGGAGCAGGGCAATCCCCATCTTCGCCATGCGGAAGGTGTCGCGCATTTCCATGTCGCCCGGGCCGTAAATGGCGGGGGGACGGATAATCGTCCAAGCGAGCGGCGACGTGCTGACCCGGCGTTCGCTTTGGGCTTTTGACCAGCCATAGTTGGATAGATCGGGCTCACGCGCGGCGAGCGATGATATATGCACGAAGCGAGGGACGCGCGCGGCGACCGCTGCATCGATCATCGCTTGCGTGCCGTCGATATTACCCTTGGCGAAACCAGCGCGGTCGGGTGCGTTGACGGTGCCTGCGACGTGGAGGACGACGTCGCTGCCGTTGACCAAGTTCGCCAGTGCTGCGGGCGTGTCGAGCGCCCCTTCAATCCAGGTAACACCGGGTTGGATTGGTTGCGGGCGTCGGGTCAGCGCGCGCAACCGATACCCTTGCGTCACCGCAAGCGCGATCAGATGCTTGCCGACAAAGCCCGTGCCGCCGGTAAGCGCGATGTTCACAGCAACGCCATATGGTTGCGGTGAACGAGGGCGGCGCGGGGTTCGTGGCCAAGGATGGCGGCGTGATCGTCGCTGCGCTTGCCGCAGATCAGCCGGGCTGCGGCGGCATCATATTCGCTTAAGCCGCGCGCAACGATATTCGCTTGCGGATCAAGGATCGCAACAAGATCGCCGCGCGCAAAGTCCCCGGATACGCCAACGGCGCCCGCTGCCAACAAGCTCTTGCCTTGCCGGAGCGCGGCCGCTGCCCCGGCATCAACTTGAATCTCACCCTTGGCAGTCAGGCCGCCCGCAAGCCACGCCTTGCGTGCCGTTGCGGTGCGCTCCGCTGCAAACACGGTGCCTCGCCCCGTCTCATAAAAGCGGGCGAGGGGGTGATCAGCCTTGCCCGTCGCAATCGCTAGGGTGACACCTGCTCCCGTCGCAATTCGGGCAGCGGCGATCTTTGACGCCATGCCGCCTGATCCCATCCCCGAGGAAGACGCAGCGCTCGCCATCGCTTCAATCGACGCATCGATGCGCTCGACCCGGTCGAGGAGTTTGGCGTCCGGGTGGGTGAGGGGGTTTGCGTTGAACAGCCCATCGACATCCGACAGCAGGATAACGCCCTGCGCGCCCGCCGCCTGTGCAACGCGCGCGGCGAGCCGGTCATTGTCGCCGAAACGGATCTCTTCGGTCGCGACTGAATCATTTTCGTTGATGATCGGCACCACGCGCAGTGACAACAGCCGCCCGAGCGTTGCCGAGGCGTTGAGATAGCGCCTGCGATCCTCCAGATCATCGAGTGTCACCAAAATCTGCGCCGCCGTCAGCCCCTCGACCTGCAACAATTCCGCCCAAATCTGGCTCAGAGCAATCTGGCCGGTGGCTGCCGCGGCTTGCGCGTCCTCAAGCGAGGCGCGGCCGCCCTTGGCGAGTCCCAGCCGCCGTGCGCCGAGCGCGATGGCGCCAGAGGAGACGATGGCGATCTGCTGCCCGGCCCGCATCTGCGCGGCGATATCCTTGATCAATGTCGCCAGCCAGTCGCGGCGCACACTCCCGTCAGCGGCCACAAGCAGCGACGAGCCGACCTTGATGATCAGGCGGGCGCAGGCGGCAGGGGCGAAGGGCATCGCCGCCTGGTGCATCAGATTGGCGACCATTCGGCGGGTGCTTGCTCGCCTGTGTCGGAAGCGGGTGCTGCCTCAAGCGGGCCGATCGCGTCGACAAGGCGGTCGAGCACCGGCTCAATCCCGTCGCCGCCCGCGCCCGAGAGCAACATGACCTCAGCCTTGCTCGCGCGCTTGAGTTTGGTGGCAAGCTTTTTAACCTCAGCGGCGGGCAGCGCGTCGATCTTGTTAAGTCCGATAACCTCGGGCTTGTCGATCAAACCGCCGCCATACGCATCAAGTTCTCCCCGAACGATCCGGTAGTTTTCCACAGGGTTATCCTCGGTTGCATCCACAAGGTGGAGCAACACTTTGCAGCGCTCGATATGGCCCAAGAAGCGGTCGCCAATCCCCGCGCCATCGGCTGCACCCTCGATCAGCCCGGGGATATCGGCCACGACAAATTCGCGATTGCGGTGGCTGACGACACCAAGCTGTGGCTTGGTGGTGGTAAAGGGATAATCGCCGACCTTGGCCTTTGCGTTGGTCGTCGCGTTGATGAAGGTTGATTTGCCGGCATTGGGCAGGCCGACAAGCCCGGCATCGGCGAGGAGTTTTAGCCGCAGCCAGACCCAGCCCTCTTCACCCGGCCAACCGGTTCCGTGCTGACGCGGTGTGCGGTTGGTCGAGGTTTTGTAGCTGGCATTGCCGCGCCCGCCATCCCCACCACGCATGAAGATGGTGCGTTCGCCGGGTACGGTGAAGTCGGCAAGGACATGCTCCTTGTCCTCGCTCAACACTTGTGTGCCGACGGGGACGCGGATGATGAGATCATCGCCACCTGCGCCGGTGCGGTTCTGTCCGGCACCGCCCTTGCCGCGCGCGGCGCGGAAATGCTGAGTATAGCGAAAATCGATCAGCGTATTAAGGCCCTGGACGGCTTCAAAGATAATGTCAGCACCCTTGCCGCCATTGCCACCATTAGGGCCGCCATATTCAATGTACTTTTCACGGCGAAAGCTGACTGCGCCGGGGCCACCGGCGCCCGAACGAACGAAAATCTTGGCTTGATCAAGGAAATGCATGCCCGCTCTCTAACGGATTACGCATTTTTATCCAGAGAGGACGGACCTGACGGTTCGTTCACGCCTTGACGGGCAGGCCAGCCGCCAGTCGCGAGGCCGTCAGCTGCCGCACAGCAAGCTCACGCGCCATGCCGCGCGGAAGCCGCAGCGCCTTTGCCATCGGCCCGCCCAATAGCGCATCCCCCAGTGCGGACAGCACCAGCGCGAGCGTTTCCTCGTGCAATGACGGGCCGTGAAGCTCCTTGTCCTCGGCAAGTTGGTCAACCAGCCCGTGCACCGCCTCAAGGATCGGGTCGAGCGCATCTTCATTGCCGGAAAGAATCATCCAGCTCGCAAGGGCACCTGCGCCCTCTTTGCCGAATGCGTCAAAGGTCAGATCAACCACCTCGCGCGGGTCGTGGTCGCCGTGACGGGCGCGCAAAACTGCTTGCGCAATCGTCGCGACGATCGTTCCGGCCATGCTGGCGATCAGCGCTTTTTGCAGCCCTGCGGCCGAGCCGAAGTGATGGAGCAGATTGGCATGTGTGCGCCCGATACGGGCAGCGACGGCTTTCAAGGTCACCGCTTGCGGCCCCGACTCAAGCAACAGCGCGCGTGCCGCATCCAATGCGTTTTCCCTTGATTCTTCGGGACTGAGTCTGCGGCGAACTATTGACACGAGTGTAAGTAATGCCTATTGACAAGAGTGTAAGTTGAATCTTGATTCATTCTGTTCGGAGTTTTTTGTGGCGAAAGCAACCAGCCCTGCCGATTTGGCCATCACCCCGCGCGATTATCGCTTTGGCCGCGACCATAAAATGGGGCGTTGGTGGCTGAATAATGATCCTTATGCGACGGCGTTCTACAATGCGCTGTCGGTCACGTTTCCCAAGGGCGAAGGGTTTTTCATCGACAGCGTACGCAGCTTTCGTGACGGCACACCGCCCAAGCTGGCGGGAGAAATTCAGGCTTTCATCAAACAGGAAGTCATCCACACCCGCGAACATGTCGCCTTCAACCGGCATGTGACCGATCAGGGGTATGACGTGACCTTGCTTGAAAGACACGTTGATAAAGCGCTGTCGATGACCAAGGGGCGTCCCGCGATCGCCAACCTCGCCGCCACCATGGCGCTGGAACATTTCACCGCGATCATCGCGCAACAACTCATCGCCAACCCAAAACATCTCGCAGGGGGCGAACAACAACCTGCGGCCATGTGGCGCTGGCACGCGTCCGAGGAAATCGAGCATAAGGGCGTCGCCTATGACACCTGGCTCCACGCCACACGCGATTGGCCGCGTTTCACGCGTTGGCGGATCAAGGCGCTCGTCATGATACTGACGACGATCAAGTTCTTTAACGGCCGCCGCAAGGGCATGCTTGAACTGCTCCGGCAGGATGGGCTGACCGGCCCCGTCGTCTGGGCGCGGATGGCGTGGTTCGTGTTCGGTAATCCGGGCATGGGCCGTAAGATCGCAGGCGCATGGGTGTCGTTCTTCCTACCGGGTTTCCACCCGTGGAATCATGACGACCGCAAGCTGATCGCGCTCGCCGAGAGCGAGTATGAGGCAGCGATCCTGCCATGTACGACGAAGGCACTGGTTGCGGCTTGAACGCATCGTCGGCGGGATGTTACCGCCGCCGACGTCGCCCGTTTCGGTCAATTAGCTCAAGCCGCGAGCCGCTCCGGGGGCGTAGTTTCCGCCGTCATCAGATCACGCTCGAGCATCGCGGACGGCTTGTCGATGCCAAGCGCGAGGCAATGGCGCATCTCGACCCCCGTCTGGCGAAAACCAAGCTTCGCCAGCACCCGCCCCGACGCCGGATTGTCGAGGAAACAGCCCGAGGTCAGCCGCTTCAGGCCCATGGCATATTGAGCGATCCCCAGTATGGCTCGGCCCGCCTCAGTCGCATAGCCACGGCCCCAGGCATCAGGTGTCAGCCAATAGCCAATTTCATGCGCGTCGCCATCGGGATGGATGCCGATACCGCCGACGAGGCGCGGATAGCCGTAATCATGCGACAGGATGACGCGGCTTACATCGTCTGGTCGCGACACTTGTCCCAGCCACTGCGCGGCATGCGCCTCGGTATAGGGCCAAGGCAGACGCGCGAGTTGAAACGCCACCGCTTCGTGCGCAATCGCCGCCGTCAGGGCAGGGGCATCTTCTGCCCAGCCGGGCCGCAGCGTCAGTCTTTGGGTCCGAGCGAACATTATTCCTCTCCTCGTCGGTCGAGTTGGCGCTGGCACGAGGAAGTGACGTGGCGGCGACAGTGACGTTGAGGGAGCAAGAAAAAAGGGAGCCGGGGTGACCCGCCTCCCTTGTTGGTTGGTTTCCGCTGAGGAAACCCGGATCACCCTGGTGGGTAACCCGGCTGGTTACCCGATGTTATTCGGCGGCAATCGCCATCTCTGCCATGTCCACCGAGCAGAAAGTTCGGCCAAGTTTGCCCGCGTGAAACGCAACGCGGCCTTCAACCAGCGCGAACAACGTGTGATCCTTGCCAATGCCAACATTGCGGCCTGGGTAAAACTTCGTCCCGCGCTGGCGCACGAGGATATTACCAGCGACAACCCCTTGTCCGCCGAACTTCTTGACGCCGAGACGACGACCAGCCGAATCGCGACCGTTGCGCGAAGAGCCGCCTGCTTTCTTATGTGCCATTGTCTATGCTCCTCGAATTGCTCAGGCTTCAGCTGCTGCGGCGTCGACTTTGGGCGCTGCCGACTTGGCCTTGGCGGGTTTCTTTTGTTCAGCCGCACCGATGGCGGTAATGCGCAGGATCGTGTGCTGCTGGCGGTGGCCATTGCGGCGGCGATAATTGTGGCGGCGGCGCTTTTTGAAAACGATGACCTTTTCCGCCTTCGCCTGCGCGATGATTTCAGCCGCGACCGTCAGACCGGCAACCGGGTGCAGCTCAGCGCCTTCGCCTGCGAGCAGAATATCACCAAGCGTGATCAAATCGCCCGCTTCACCAGCAAGTTTCTCGACAACGATCTTGTCTCCTGCGGCAACGCGATACTGCTTGCCGCCCGTGCGCACGATTGCGAACATGGCCTTAGTCACTTTCCAATAGGTCGGCCCACGCACGGCAAACCGGCGCGGAAAGAGGCGTCAGCTATGCCAAGGCCGTGATTCTGTCAACCTCTGGGATGGCAATACTCCCAGAGCGGCAAGATCAGTGGCGATGCTCGCGCCGCAAGGTGTAGCGGCCATCGGCGTAATCGGTAAACAACCCGGGAATGGCTGGATGATCGATCGGCTCTTCGCTGTCATCGAGCACCAGATTCTGCTGGCTGACATAGGCAACGTAGCTGCTCTCCATATTCTCGGCGAGCAAGTGATAGAAAGGCTGGTCCTTGCGCGGGCGCACATCAAGCGGGATCGAATCATACCATTCTTCGCTGTTGGCGAACACGGGATCGACGTCAAAAATCACACCGCGAAAATCGAACATCCGGTGCCGCACGACATCGCCAATGGCGAAGCTCGCATGGGCAATGGCGGGCAGGGCGATGCTGCGATCAGCAGGGAGGGTGGGGATGTGGGAACGGTGCATTGACCCAATCTAGTGGTTGTTCGCGTCTGCACAAGCGGCGATGCTTGTGCGGGTGTATTGATTACGCTAGGGCGCGCGCTCTGTCGATCGGTGACGCTGGCTTTTCCCGCCCTATGTCGCGCGAATTCCCTCATGGAGAGGTGCCAGAGTGGTCGATTGGGACGGTCTCGAAAACCGTTGTGCCGGTAACGGTACCGTGGGTTCGAATCCCACCCTCTCCGCCAACTCTTTGTTTCGTGCCATTTCGAATCATCCGATAGCGTTATAAATCCTTTGATTTTATTGGATTTTGGCTCTCTTATCTTCATCGGCGTCCGGATTGCGGCCTCGCTTTCGATCTGGCGACCGCATCATCGGCGTGACCGTGAGTTCGTGTAGCAGAATCGAACATAGCGCGGTGAGCCCAGCCAATCCCCAAAGGCGCTCAGCATCGGGAATGTCCATGTGGTTTATGCCGTAAGCCAGATCGTAGAATGTGCCCAAATCGCGAATGCCGAAGAACGCGATGGTCGATTTTTCGCGACGATCCGCAGGGTAACCGATCAGGCCGATCCACCCGACGCGCGGCCGGATGATCATCTCGGACAGGCCGTCGGATACACATGTCGCAGAGGCGGCGATCGAGCCGTCGCCGGCTCTGGCCAATTTGGTTTTGGCAGAAACATAAAACGTCACCCCCCAGCACCGCCAGCCGAACAGGCGATCGATCTTCAGCTCCGCACTCATCAGCGCTATGAAGACAACGAATTCTATAAGCGCTCGACGATTTCGGGGTAGCGAAGCGGCAAGGTTAGAGCCGCACTTGTGGAACCAGGAAGATTACTGCGCCGATGCAGATGCAGACGATAGACAGCGACAGCGGCTTAAGCGCGACCGGCAACCAAGCGACCAGCGCGATTGGCACATCGCTGCTGGGCAGAATAAGGATGTAGAGGTCGGGTGCCCAGGGATCATCCATCGTCGTGCAACGATTGAAGGCATGGAACGACCGAGAACATGCCGCAGCTTCGACCCCGCGCCAACTGTCACGTTCGGCTCGTGCCGATGACGGTCGCATTTCCAGTGTCCTGTAGGGTAATGCACTATCGGTGCTGAAAGAAAAGATTCGATGATTCTCCTCGTCCTGATGCTCCTGCCGTTCGCTGCTGCGGTACTGCTCGCGCTTTGCTCACGCGCACGACGGGGCGTGCACATGGCGATTGCGGGCGTGGCCAGCGCTGCGGGCCTTGGGCTGTTGTTAAGCGCTGCGCCCAGCGTGCTCGCCGGAACACCGGTGGTTGCGCGGCTGTCCTGGATCCCGGCTTTGGGCCTCGATCTGAGCCTTTGGCTCGATCCGCTCGGCCTGTTGTTCGCCGGGCTAATCCTCGGGATCGGCCTGC